>NZ_JANQDG010000039.1:0-34539 GCF_029891665.1 Anabaenopsis sp. FSS-46
ATAACCGCTGAAAGCATCTAAGTGGGAAGCCCACCTCAAGATGAGTGCTCTCACTACTTAAGTAGGTAAGGTCACGGGCAGAACACCCGTTTATAGGCTCTATGTGGAAGTACAGTAATGTATGTAGCAAAGGAGTACTAATAGACCGAGGGCTTGACCTCATCACTCTGGTTTTCGCGTTACTTGCAGTCTTCAGGGTCTCTGACCCAACACTCTTTCCTGGTGTCTATGGCGCGGTGGAACCACACTGATCCCTTCCCGAACTCAGAGGTGAAACGCTGCAGCGGCCACGATAGTTGAGGGGTAGCCCTCCGCAAAAATAGCTCGATGCCAGGTTTATCAATCGAATAAATAAAATATATTTGAATCAAGCCCTGTATTATTTGAACACAGGGCTTGTTTTGCTTGTATGGGTTTAATTAGTTATAGACTTATGACATACAAATATCCCTCTTGAAAATGTTTCTTTTCACTGTTAACGTATCGAGCTAGGTAATTACGTAAGTTAATAACTTCTATCATACCTGAAAGACAAATGTCGAGAGAAAGAAAGTTTGTTGCTGATAGTTCTGAAGAAGATTTTTTAAGATACGATATAAGTTCATCGCAAAAATCATCCAGCGCCTTTTTATCAATATTTTTGCATTGACAAATAAATGCTGTGGCGCTCAAAACTTTCATACGAGTAGCAGAGGGTATTTTTTGATGATTGGATTTTTCGTCTTGAGTAATCTCCTTATCAGCTTGTTTTTTTTTATGCGGTTGAGTATTTTTATTTGAATCTCGATCTACAATACCAACCTCTTTAAATCCCAATTTCTGGAAGTACTTTTGTAAAAGTTCAGTGATTTCGGGAACTGATATTTGAATTGGCTGTTCATCCAAATTTTTATCGTCATAGATAATATTTGAATTTTCTTCTTCTAATTTCAGTGAGAAGTTCAGAGTGTATTTCATTAGTATTGATGAGTATTGACTCTAGCTATTAGGTACTATAGTAACTTTTATCCCATATGATTCTCTTGCTTCATATGCTGTTTTCGCGACAGAACGACACCGAATAATTATTTCGTTGGCATCTGGAACTGCTCGCAGTTGAGCGCCTACTATCTGATCTAACAGGGGACGAGTCAAATGGCGATCCTTGTACTCTAAAGCAATTTTGTGTTGAGACATCAATAGTCACCTTTGATTAAGATATTTCTGATCCTGGTCGCTACATTTTTTGTACCTTGTTCTGTGGGAGCAATAATATTAATAACACAGTCAATTCCCCCATCCTTCTTACAAAAACGTTTTTCAATAGTCTCTGCGGTGAGCGGCGCACCATAAGCATCAGTGAATTCAACTGTTTCAAAACCTTTGAGTCTTTTCATTAAGCGTTTGAGCTCGTCATGCTCAAAATGGAATCCTTTTTTAGCTGGTGTTATCTTTTCTACTGGAGTAAACTCTTTTATTTTGGGATTGAAGAAATCTTTCACCCACCCTATTACTAAGTCAATCATAACCATTCACCCTCAAATCACTGTAGTTAAAGTTGATTTTTACCGACTGTAAATATTATTATACATTATGCCGAAAATTCATCTATTACTATATTTTTTATTCACTGTATCGCCTTGGTGTATAAACTGAAATAGTCCCATCCCGGCGGTGAATTGTCCGGGTTTGGCTGGAACCAATTAAAATCACAGTCCGCATATCCGCTGCATCTGGTGTTAACTCTTGTAGTTGAATAACTTTGACACTTTCCCCTGGTCTGCCGAGATTTCTAGCTAATACTACTGGTGTATCTGGTGTTCTATATTGCTGTAAAATTTCCCTGGCTGCTGTTAGTTGCCAAGTGCGATCTTTGGACACAGGATTATAAAAGGCTATGACAAAATCTGCTTGAGCAGCAGCAGCAATGCGTTGTTCAATAATTGACCAGGGTTTTAAAATATCAGATAGTGAAATGGCGCAGAAGTCATGTCCCAATGGCGCGCCAATGGCAGCCGCTGCGGCTTGCATGGCGGAAATACCCGGTGCAACATGAAGATCAATACTTTCCCATTCCGGTTTGGGGTTTTTATCGCACACCTCAAATACCGCCGCAGCCATTGCATAGATACCAGGGTCACCAGAGGAAACTACAGCGACATATCGCCCTGTTGCTGCCAAATCCAGCGCCATTGTCGCCCGGTCGATTTCTTCCCGGTTGTCTGACTCATGGAGTTGTTTACCCTCAGCCAGAGAGCCAATTAAGTTGATATATGTTTTATAACCCACTAAGTCAGTGGCAGATTTAAGTATTTCTCTCACCTCTGGAGACATCCACTGAGAACCACCCGGACCAGTACCAATAATCGCTAACCGCCCTCTGGCTTGACCGATGGTGCTGGTATCAATAGGGGCTGGAGCAATGGCAATTCTGAGGTGAGGACATGGG
Source organism: Anabaenopsis sp. FSS-46 (assembly GCF_029891665.1). NCBI lineage: Bacteria > Bacillati > Cyanobacteriota > Cyanophyceae > Nostocales > Nodulariaceae > Anabaenopsis > Anabaenopsis sp. FSS-46. Next base: position 2,429 of record NZ_JANQDG010000039.1, read on the forward strand.
GAGGATAATCCAGAGGAGCCAGTTACCATAAGAGCCATGGCTTGGGCAGGGCTATAACCTTGTGAGATGAATTTTTCTAACTGATTTGAGGTAAAAAAGCGAATAGGTACTTTAAAGGCGTTAGCAATGGCTTCTGTGGCTGGATTGGCAGCCAAGGTAATATCTGCAAAAATACCCCCTACTGATGCCGGGGCTAGGGCTGCATCTGCTAACAGCTGTTGTATTAAGCCTAGATCAACAATATCACTGATGGTAACTGCTATAGTTGCTGGGTGATAAACAAGGCGGTCGGGTGCGGGGGTGACTAAGCTTTCTGTAACCTGGATGGTCAAATTACCATCTGGGTCTATGGGTAATTGACTATTACTCAACCAAGGGGCTGTACCTTCTAGCTTAACTTGCGCCCCGGCTAATAAATCTGAGATAAATTTCTTAGCGTCATCTGGGTTAGCTAAATGATACCCTGGTGGGGGAGATAATAAAGCGGTGCGGAAACGAAGATCACCTGTGGTGGTAATTGCTGGTTTCACATCCAGGACTTCCGCAATGCGTCGCGCTAAATCATTCACCCCATTGAGTCCACCTAGCAGGGGAACCACCGCACTCCCATCTTCAGCTACTGCTAATACTGGGGGTTCCTGTTTTTTATCAGAAAGCATGGGCGCTATGGTTCTAATGAGAATACCAGCTGCACAAATCCCAATTAAGGGTGTTCCCTGTGCGAATAATTCCCGTAATGTTTCACTAAAATTCGTGAATGTAATATCAACCTTAGATGTGCGACCTGCCAAACCGTATAATGTCCCACCCTGTAGTATGCTGATGATTTGGCGGGCTAGTGGGACGCTGTTTTGACTAAGTACCACAATGGCAGGTGCAATCTTGATCATTATTTAATTTAATTAGATGTTTTATATTAAACCACAGATGCAAACAGATAATTGGGCGCTAACAGTCTAATATTTCTTGAATAACACTTTTCAAATCTCTGTCAGTCGGGCGTTTGGCAAACTGCTCATGACTATAAATCCAAACTAGCCTAATGCTACAAGTACTTTCATTAACTAAATACATTAACCTAATTTGTCCAGATGCTCCCTGAGAGGTTGTTTGATAAGTTTTTTATTGTCATCAATGACACTGATTGATCCCCCCAACCCCCCTTAAAAAGGGGGGCTAAATTCTTTAAAGTCCTCCTTGAAAAGGGTGATTTAGGGGGATCTGAAAATATTTGATACATCATGAGAGACTTTTAAAACATCCTCTGAGAAACTCGCATTTCCAATTTATCAAATGTCTGCGACTAGCTCCACAAAGGTAGAGCCATGAAATTTTGCTAATTTTTTAAAGGAACGCTGGAAATTATCAGATTTTTCAATCAAGAAGGGAGTTGAGCCAGTCACGCACTTCTCCTTTACTAATGGGATTTGAGGATTCTGAATTACAAGCGTCTTCTAAAACTTGGCACATTACAGGTTGATAAGCAGGATGGTCTCGTTCTATTAAATCAAGTTTCTGATAACCCAAAGCTTTCAAATCCTCTAGCAAAATCGGCTCAGTAGAACTGGCGTTTGGAGGTAAACCCTTACGTGCTTTTTTCCACGGAAACTCTAAGTGCGTCATATCACTGAGGTAATAAGCATGGTAGCTACCAAAATATCCCCAAATTTCTTCTAGCAGGTTTTTCTCTTGTTCAGGTATTTGTAATAACGATTCTTGGCTGGGTATGGGTAACTGTTGCGCCTCAAATTCGTTGTAAAATCTGTAAGCAACAGGACATACTGGACCATATCGCCATGCTTGAATTTCCTCATCAAACAATGGCTGATTATATAATGCTAAATACAAACTCTGTGAATAGTAGAGAAGCTTTTGAACCTTCATGTTAGTCATTTGGGCTTCTATACCGTCCTCATAAGCCCTCGCAATAAAGTAGCGAGCTGCATCTAGACAAGTGATCATAGCTCAGACCCGCAAATTAAGTTAATCCTTATAGCAAATTTTCAAGCCCATACACATTATAACTTGAATATAGAGAGTTAACAACAGGAACACCACCTTTGATACCAACTAAATTTGCTATCTGTGTAGCTGTAACTGTGCGATTAGGACTATAATACTGCTCCTGAAGTAGCCGAATTTGTGTATCATTTATGCGATCGCTAATTCTATTTAAACCGGTTATGTATTCAGAAGAAGATGGTACTTTACTGAGTTTATAAATTAGCGCCATGAGCAGAACTGGTTGGTAAATCTATAGCCGACTTTTAGTCGGGATGATAATCATTGAGAAGTAGGGGACTTGATCTGGATCAACTTGATCCAGGGGTATAATTGTTTGTTGTGCCATTGTTGCCCGCTCAATGTATAATGCCCGTGATGCTAACCCTAATTGATGTAAAACATCTCGCACTTTGGTAAAATGGCGACCTAGTTTCATAATCGCCGCTGCATCGGTTGCTAGCAAGTGGGTGATTAATTGTTCGGCTGGCATGGGGGCGGGGAGAACGGTCATGATATCGTTGTAATAGGTAAAAGGTACACCCAAAGCCACAGGACAAGCCATGAGTGAGGAAACTCCGGGGACAACTTCCGTTTGGTACTTCTCAGATAGACGTGTGAAAACATACATAAAAGAACCGTAAAAAAACGGATCACCTTCACACAAAACCACCACATCACGTCCTGCGGCTAGATGTTCGGCAATGGGTGCAACTTCTTGGTCGTAAATGGCACTTGCCGTTTCTGGTTCTAAGGCGCGGGGTAGGTGAAACAGGACTTCGATTTGATGCCCCGACAGATATTGAGAGACGATACCCCGCGCTATACTGTCTTTATCTACTGCGGACTGATAAGCCACCACAGGAGCGGCTTGTAATAGTCGCAGTGCTTTCAATGTCAGTAGTTCTGGATCACCTGGCCCTACACCGATTCCATAGAGGCGGCCTTTGGTTGGCATAATTATTCTTCCTCTGTTCCTAGGGCATTAACTGCTGCAGCTGCGATCGCACTGCCACCACGCCTACCATATAAAGTTAAAAATGGTACATTGTGCCTATTTACTGCTAGTGCTGCTTTTGACTCAGCAGCGCCCACAAATCCCACGGGAAAACCTAAAATAATCGCTGGCTTGAAAAATCCTTCTTCGAGCATTTCCAGAAGGTGAAATAGTGCTGTAGGTGCATTACCAATTGCTACCACTGCGCCATCTAAGTGCAAGCGCCACAATTCCACCGCTGCAGCTGATCTGGTATTACCCAACCGTTTAGCCAGGGCTGGAACTTCCACATCATAAAGGGTACAAATAACTTGGTTGTTTGCTGGTAGTCTCTGTCTGGTAATACCCTCAGCAACCATTCGACAATCACACAAAATTGGCGCACCTGCTGCTAGTGCTGCGCGTCCACGCTCTACCGCTTTTAATGAATATCCCAAGTCATTAACAATATCAGTCATTCCACAAGCATGGATCAGGCGTACAGCAACTTTTGCTACATCAGGCGGCAGCATATCCAGCTTGGCTTCCGATCTGATGATCTCAAAGGACTTACTGTAAATTTCTTTAGCATCTCGGATGTAGTCAGACATGGGAAAATCGGGAATAGTTAATGGTGAATAGTGAATGGGAGCAGAAATAAACCTACCTCACTGGGGAGAATAACAACTGTAATTGCTCAATCTCATATCGATTAACAAATTCTCCAAAGGATTCATTGCTGTTTCGGCATTGCATTTTATACACTTGTAACATCTGTTCTAACAATACAGGGATCTCGTCCATACTCACATATTCATAAAGTTGACGACCAAATTTTTGGTTGCTCTCACCTGTACCAACATAAATCTGATAAGCTCCCAAAGTACCATTTTTTGATTCTAGGCTGACACCAAGCATAGTAATATCACTATTACGATGGTGGGCGCAAGATTTTTCGCAGCCGCTAAAGTGAATATGAACGGGGTAATTGAGGCTAATATGAGTTTTGAGATAATTTGCTAAGATCAAAGCGTCACCTTTTGTATCCGTAGCTGAAGCTGCACAACCTTGATTACCAGAACAAGCCACTAATGCACTATTGATATTACTCCCTGAGAAATCTAAATTTAAAGTAGCTATTTCTTGCTTAACATTGGGAAGCGATCGCTGAGGAATGTCAGTCAACAGCAGATTTTGCCAAGGAGTTAACCTGAGATTCCCACTACCAAATTCTGTTGCTAAATCAGCTAAACTCCGCATTTGCTGACTTTCTAACCGACCCAGAGGTAAAACCACACCAATATAAAATAAGCCCTGCTGACCCTGGGGATGAACGCCGATATGTGGATACTTAAAGTTTAATGTGTTTTCGGTAACGAGACGGGATGAAGAATTGGTTCTGTCAAAGCGCTGATGGAGAGTGAGTTTAAAAGCTAAGAGTTTTTCAACTTCTTTAAGATAACTTTCACAACCCAATTTATTTAATAACTCTCGCAAACGCAGCTTGCGTCCACTGTGAGCATCGGTATGATTTCGGTAAACCTCAGCCAAAGCTGCTAAAACTGGTAAACATTGCTCTGGCAATAATACAATTCCCATATCAAGGGGTGGTTTTCCCCGATCGCCGACGCTCAGACACAGACGAAAATAAACTTTACCATCAATTAAAACAGCAGCGAACATGATATCGTTGAGGCGATCGCATACGGAAACTTGACCACCACCATCAAAAGCAACACTAAATTTTGCCGATAGTTCTGATAGGTTGGGGTGTGCGGCGATATAATTATCCCACTCTTGGACAAAGGGACGGGTATCAATTAATTCTTGGGTATCAATACCAGCCGTAGGACTGGTCATAATATTACGAATGTGGTCAACAGCGAAATTAGCAGCACCAATACCTATATTTTGTAAATTCTGGAGAACACTGGTATTTATTCCCGAACGCAGCTCCCGGATTTGGAGGTTAGCGCGATTAGTCACATCCACATAACCACCCCCATAATTCTCCGCTACATCTGCGATCGCATGACATTGTTTACTATCCAGAATCCCACCTGGTATTCTGATGCGATATAATATCCCATCTTGGGCTGGTGTATCATAAAATAATCCAGGACATAAGGCAAAACCGGACAGCAAAATATTCACTCCTTCCCTGTGCGACGCAGGTAGTAGATAATGTGTCTTGATGACACTGTTACGGTTGGCATTCTGACTTGGCAAGTAAAAAAACTGAACATTCTGCTTTGGTCTTACCATTACAGCTGCGGCACAGTCCCGGAATTACACCGGAGTTTCCCAACCTATTTCCTTACTAATCTAACATGATCAGGTATTCAGCCCACCGGATGCTGCATTTTTTTTAATATTCACTTAAATATCGTACTGACTATATCTGGATAGTGTATTTACAACCTCCATTAACCCTATAATAATTACTTAGGGTAATTACGCAAAATTAACTAAATCAACTAAGGTGTCAGGCTGGAACCGCACTACACAGGAAACTAAGCATCCACGATAATGCTCAGATGTAAACACCAATAGTGTGATATTAGTGGAACCAGGATCCAAGATGCGCTTCACCTTGCAAACCTGCATCTTATTCTTACAGTAGGCAATAATGCGATCGCCTGCTTTGACATCCAACGCTTTAATTTTCAATTAATAATCAACCTAATTATGAAATTTAACCAAGTCAAGTAAATATATATTACCATATATTACTTGTGTAAAACTTGTAATGCACATTGATTATAACACACTCATAAAAGTTGGAAAATTCCGCAATTTTGGAGCGGAAAAACTACCACATCTAGTGAAATTATTATCAGCTTCTATGACAGGTAAATGGCTATCGATTGTTGGTATTGGTGAAGATGGGTTACAGGGGTTAAGTGCGATCGCACGTTCCCTGATTGACCAAGCTGAGGTGATTATAGGGGGCGATCGCCATTTGGCCATGTTACCGGGAGTGTACCGAGGAGAGAAGATAGCCTGGACATCACCCATTACCACCTCAATAGCAGAAATTATCCGCCGTCGTGGTCAATTAATCTGTGTATTAGCCAGCGGTGACCCCTTATATTACGGTATCGGTGTCACCCTTACCCGACAATTCCCCCTAGAAGAAATCACCATCATCCCTGCGCCTTCTACCTTCAGCCTCGTTTGTGCCAAACTAGGATGGTCTTTAACCGAAACAGAAACCTTGAGTTTGTGCGGTCGTCCCGCGTCTCTTCTCCAGTCTTACATTTATCCCCAGGCCCAACTGTTAATTTTGAGCGCCGGAAAAGACACACCGGCAATTGTTGCCGAAATCTTGACAAATCGCGGTTATGGTGGTAGTAAAATTACTGTTCTAGAACATCTGGGTGGTATTCAGGAAAGAATTGTACAAGGTACAGCCGCATCTTGGAGTGAAACAGAAATTGCCCCTCTCAATGCGATCGCAGTTAATTGTATTGCCGATCCTGGGGTAATACCCTTACCCAGATTACCAGGATTACCAGATCATGCCTATCATCACGATGGACAATTAACTAAGCGAGAAGTCAGGGCGGTTACCTTGGCAAAATTAGCCCCCACTCCCGGAGAACTATTATGGGATGTCGGCGCGGGTTGCGGTTCAATTTCCATTGAATGGATGCGTACTAATTCCCGATGTCAGGCGATCGCCATTGAACAGAATCCTGGTAGACTAAAGTACATTGCAGACAACGCCACCGCTTTAGGAACCCCCCACCTCAAAATTATTCCCGGTCAAGCACCATCAAGCCTAAAAGATTTACCTACACCGGATGCTATATTTATCGGCGGTGGAGTCACCGCGGAAGACCTTTTTGATACCTGTTGGACAGCATTACGTCCCGGTGGGCGGTTGGTAGCTAATGTTGTCACCATAGAAGGGGAGCAAACCTTATTTAAATGGTATAATCAAGTTGGTGGTAATTTAACTCGTGTTTCTATTCAAAGAGCTGAACCTATTGGTAAGTTTTTAGGTTGGCGAGCTATGTCCCCTGTGACTCAGTGGGTGGGAATTAAGTTTTAAACGCAAAGGGGCGCAAAGGTAAGCGCAAAGGGGCGCAAAGGGTTTTTTATCACCACTGTCTAAGAGTTCATTGGAATCATATGGGACGTAGATTTTAGGGGAAGTAACTATATTGACAACCTGAAGGTATAGAGTGAATTGCTAGGGTTTCATCCTGAAGCCAGAAGTGAACAGCTTTCATACTATCTATTCTATGAATATAAATATGGGAAATGTACCTCTAGCATCACATTTGAGGTCGTGACCTGATACTGTGCTGGAGTTGCTCATGTATGAATGTTTGGTGACTTGTTTAGACACAGATGAAAAAATCACTCTATGTCAGTTTATTTTGCAATTAAGTGCTACCAATAAACGTTACTTCCTCAGAAACGAGATTTTACATATTTTTGCGGATTACTGTCAAAGGAAGCAAAAGCCCGCTTATTTTTACTACTCTTCTTCTGTTGGCAGATTAATTCACAATACCCATGAGATGATTTTAGAATCGGAAGGTACTTGGTTTGTTCTTCGCCCCAGGATTGCTAGTCAGCAAGTGTGGCGACTGCAAGCTGACTGCTCTAGATTTGAGCCAATGACACCCCAAGCATGGTTAGATGTCAGCGATCGCCTGGTTAACCGCTACCAACCCCACATTCTAGAAATTGACTTTCAACCCTTTTACCCCCAATCCACCAGAATTACTGACCCCAGAAACATTGGTCAAGGATTAGCCTTTCTCAATCGTTACTTATGCGATCAACTGTTGACTGACAGCAATTATTGGTTAGAGGTGTTATTTCAAGCATTATATCAACTAACTTATGATCAAAAACCCCTGCTAATTAGCGATCGCATTCCCTGCGGTATCCACCTCACGCAGCAAATTAAACAAGCCCTAAAATTTTTGGAGCAATTACCCCCTGAAGAACCCTACGCCAATTTTCGCCCTCACCTACAAGAACTAGGTTTTGAACCGGGGTGGGGTAATACATCTGGGCGCATATCCGAAACCCTAGAACTGTTAGAACAACTTATACGCAGTCCCCAACCCGCTATCTTAGAAGCATTTGTCACCCGCATTCCTGCTATTTTTCGCGTGGTTCTCATTTCCATACATGGTTGGGTTGCTCAACAGGACGTTTTAGGTAGAGATGAAACACTCGGTCAAGTGATTTATGTCCTAGAACAAGCCCGCAGCTTGGAAAATCAACTGCAAACAGAAATCAAACTAGCAGGTCTAGACTTATTGGGAATTCACCCCCATATAATTATTCTTACTAGACTTATTCCTAACTGTGAAGGTACAGAATGTAATTTGCGGCTAGAGAAAATTCATGACACTGCAAACGCTTGGATCTTGCGAGTTCCCTTTGGTGAATTCAATCCTGAGATTACCAATAATTGGATTTCTAAATATGACATTTGGCCTTATTTAGAACAATTTGCTGTGGATGCAGAAAAACAACTATTAGCTCAATTTCGAGGTTGTCCCGATCTGATTGTTGGTAACTATAGTGATGGTAATTTAGTAGCCTCCCTCCTTTCCCAAAGCCTGAAAGTCACTCAGTGCAATATTGCCCACACTTTAGAAAAACCCAAACATTTATTTAGTAATCTATATTGGCAGGACTTAGAAGAACATTATCACTTTTCCGCACAATTTACCGCTGACTTAATCAGTATGAATGCTGCGGACTTTATCATCACTTCATCCTATCAAGAAATTGTCGGCACCCCCGATACAATAGGGCAATATGAGTCATACAAGTGTTTTACCATGCCCCAGCTATATCATGTAGTTGATGGCATTGATTTATTTAGCCCTAAATTCAACATGGTACCCCCTGGTGTCAGTGAAAATGTCTTTTTCCCTTATAGCCACAAACATAGGCGGGATGTTGAATTTACCAACAAAGTACATGATTTACTATTTACTCGTAAACATCCCCAAATTCTCGGTCATTTAGACCACCCTCATAAGCGACCCATCCTCAATGTTGCCCCCATCACCTCAGTGAAAAATCTTACAGGTTTAGCGGAATGTTTTGGCAAAAATCCAGCCTTAAAAGAGCATTGTAATCTGATTTTTATTACTAGTAAACTGTATCCCACCGAAGCAACCAACCCCAGAGAAGCAGAGGAAATTCAAAAACTCCATGACATAATTAATCAATATGAGCTACACGGCCATATACGCTGTATAGGGATGCGTCTTCCCAGTCGTGAGCTAGGAGAAGCCTACCGAGTCATTGCGGATGCTCAGGGAATTTATGTTCACTTTGCCCGGTTTGAATCCTTTGGTCGCAGCATTCTGGAAGCCATGGTTTCCGGTTTACCCACTTTTGTGACTAAATTTGGTGGTGCTGTAGAAGTTATTGAAGAACAGCAAAATGGATTTCATATTAACCCTACAGACGAAAAAGAAACAGCAAACCAAATTTTGAGCTTCATAGAAAAATGTGATACTCAACCCGAATTATGGGGAGAATTTTCCCAAAGCATGAGCCAACGTATTCTACATAAATATAATTGGCAAATCAACAATAGTCAAATGCTCTTGCTGGCTAAAATATTTAGCTTTTGGAACTTTGCCGCTCCTGAAAATAATGCAGCCAAACATAGATATATAGAAACATTATTCCACCTGATTTTTAAACCCAGAGCCGAAATGATTTTAGAACAACATATGCGGAATTCTGTCATCGTTAAAAATTAAAAAGTTTTGCTTCCTAATTGGGAATTTAGCACAGGGATTGAAGATGAATAAAAAAAGTGATTATAATAACCACTTCATATATACAGATTGGATATTAATTGAAACTGCATTTGACCCTGAGCAGTTACATTCGAGAGAAACCATCTTCACCATCGGTAACGGATACCTGGGAACACGGGGGAGTTTTGAGGAAGGCTATATTCGTGCATTACCAGCTACTTTTATCAACGGTGTCTATGATCATGTTCCTGTAGTTTATACTGAACTCGCAAATTGTCCAGACTGGTTACCATTGATACTCAATATTAATGGCGATCGCTTCCGTTTCCATGAGGGAGAAATATTACAGTATGATCGACAATTAGACCTACGTCAAGGGATTCTCAGCCGTTCTGTACGCTGGTGTAGTCCCACTGGGCAAACCATAGACATTGAGTTTGAACGATTTGCTAGTTTAGCTGATCACCACGTATTAGGGCAACGCTGTCATATAACGCCTGTAAATTTTGATGGGGTAGTCGAAATTCAGGCTAGTATTAACGGCTACCCAGAAAATCAAGGTTTCAACCACTGGGAAGCAATCGACCAGGGTAAAACCGCAGCAGGAATCTGGTTACACAGCAGAACTCGCGGCTCGCGGATTGATATTGGTATGGCTGCAAGGGTGGTATTATTAGGAACTGAATCCGCTTTACAAGTGCATACTGCTCCTGGCTACCCCACGGTAACTGCAACCTTTCTGGCTACACCACAGCAGACAGTGACAGTAGAGAAGGTAGTCACAGTTTTTACCTCGCGGGAAATTTCGCAACCAGTCTCAGCAGCTCAAGAAAAACTCGCGCACTTACCAGACTATATCACCCTGCGGCAAGCCAACGCCCAAGCATGGGATGAGGTTTGGCACTACAGTGATGTTGCCATAGAGGGGGATAGTAAAGCCGCTTTTGCCATCCGTTACAATTTGTTTCAGCTGTTAATTGCCGCCCCCAGACATGATGAAAAAGTTAGCATTCCCGCTAAAACCCTTTCGGGATTTGGCTACCGTGGTCATATTTTTTGGGACACAGAAATTTTTATTCTGCCCTTTTTTATCTTTACCCAACCAGCCCTAGGGCGTAATTTACTGAGTTACCGCTATCACACTTTAAATGGTGCCAGACGTAAAGCATCCCATTATGGTTATAAAGGGGCGATGTATGCTTGGGAAAGTGCTGTTACGGGGGATGAGGTAACACCACGTTGGTCGCTTCCTAGTGATTTTTACGGTAATGATATCAGAATTTGGTGTCGTGACCACGAAATTCACATTAGTTCAGATATTTCTTATGCTGTCTGGTATTATTGGCAGGCAACTGGTGATCATGAATGGATGCAAAGGTGCGGTGCAGAGATTATTTTAGATACCGCCATTTTTTGGGCTAGTCGGGTTGAGTTCAATTCTGAGCAAGACCGCTATGAAATTCTCGGGGTAATAGGAGCAGATGAGTATCACGAGTTTGTTCACAATAACACCTTTACTAACCGGATAGTGCAATGGCATTTAGAAAAAGCGGTCATAGTTAATGACTGGCTGCATCAAAGCTTCCCGGAAAGAGCCAAGGAATTAGACGAACAACTACAACTTAACCCTGAAACGAAAAGCCAATGGCAGCAGATCGCCGCTAAACTCTGGATTCCTTACGACTCTTCAACAGGACTAATAGAGCAGTTCCAGGGATTTTTCCAGTTGGAAGATATTAACCTGAAGGACTATGAACCACGCACCCAGTCCATGCAGGCCATTTTGGGGATCGAAAAAACTAATAAGTTGCAGGTACTCAAGCAGCCGGATGTATTAATGCTTTTATATATGATGCGGGAATTGGGAGATTTCCCCTACAATCAAAAATCATTACAAGCAAATTGGGACTACTACGCACCCCGCACGGATATTACCTATGGTTCATCTTTAGGTCCGGCAATTCATGCCATCTTAGCCTCAGATTTAGGAAAACGGGCAGAAGCTTATCAACGTTTTATGCAAGCAGCAATGATCGATCTTGAGGACACCCGCGGTAACACTGCTGATGGTATTCATGGGGCTAATGCTGGGGGAATTTGGCAAGCTGTGGTTTTTGGTTTTGGTGGAATTAAACTCAGGGACAGTCGCCCTGCGGCTAACCCTCATTTACCCCAGGGGTGGACTGGTCTGAGGTTTAAACTGCATTGGCGGGGTGAATGGCACGAATTCAATTTACGTCCCCAAATTACTCAGGGGGAAAGTCACAAAGGATTGATTTTATTTGCGCCCTCTTCTTCCCCCATCCACGGGGTAATTTTTGACCTAGATGGTGTCTTAACTGATACGGCTGAATATCACTATTTAGCTTGGCGGAAACTAGCAGATGAAGAGGGTATAGAGTTTAATCGAGGAGCTAATGAAGCTTTGCGGGGTATATCCCGTCGGGCTTCTTTAATGTTAATCATTAAGAATAAAAAATATTCAGAGTCACAAATTGAGGAAATGTTGGCGCGCAAAAACCGCTACTATGTGGAGATGATTGCTAATATTACACCCAAAGATTTGTTACCAGGTGCGATCGCTTTGTTGGATGAGTTGCGACAACAGGGTATTAAAATCGCTATTGGTTCAGCTAGCAAAAATGCCCAGATGGTTGTGGAGCGTTTGGGAATTGCTGATCAAGTCGATGCGATCGCTGATGGTTATAGTGTACAACAACCTAAACCCGCACCGGACTTATTCCTATATGCAGCGGAGCAATTAGGAGTCCCACCAAAGCAATGTCTAGTCATTGAAGATGCAGCAGCGGGTATAGAAGCAGCTCTAGCTGCTGGTATGTGGGCTGTGGGTCTAGGTCCGTGTGAAAGAGTTGGTGCGGCTCATGTTGTTTTACCTAGTTTAGCGGGTGTGACCTGGGCGGGGTTGCAAGCCCAATTAAGCAAAGCTGTTGTGTGAGTGTGGGTATCAATATCTGGGTAATTACAGATGAACACAGATAAATGTTTACTTGATTCGGTGTTTTAGGAGATCATGTTATGTCTAGTTCAGCAAGAGTCAGGGAAATACTTCAATCAATTAAAAATATTCCTCAGCAATCAATGAACTATATTTCGGAAGCTGTGAGCAGAATTTTTAGTCCTAGAGATGATGACTATCCAGCGACGGGGGTTCAACCTTTTGAAGGTGACCCTGCTGATAAAAACAAGGATTAACAGCCAAAAGACCAAAGGACACCAAGAATATTTGATCATTAAGGTATCATAGCCTGATTGCGGTTAATTAACCTCACTCAGACCAAAACAGCTATATCTCTATACTAATGCTTTGAGTAGGGCTTGAAGTTTCAGCTGCACTTCTGCAAATTCTTTCTCAGGATCCGAACCAGCAACTATACCAGCACCAGCATACAGCCTGGCGCGATCGCCATCTATTAATGCTGAACGAATCCCAACTATAAATTCACAATTCCCCCTACCATCTATCCAACCTAGAGGTGCAGCATATAAACCCCGCTCAAAGTTTTCATAGCGACGAATTTCTGCACAGGCAAAATCTCTGCTGGCACCGGCAACCGCTGGGGTAGGATGAAGTTGGGATACTATCTTTAAGGGGTGAACGTGAGGGGGAACTCTGGCTGTAATGGGCGTCCATAAATGCTGGATGTTAGATAATTGTCTCAGTCGCGGTGCTAATACCCTGGGTGACAAACCTAGCTGTGATAGGTGTTGAGTAATAAAATCAATCACTAAAGAATGTTCGTGTCTTTCTTTGATACTATTTAGTAAGCGGTTGGCGTTAGCTGCATCTTCTGCATCTGTTGTACCTCTGGGTGCAGAACCGGCTAAAGCGTCGGATACTAATTCTTGATTATGAATACTAATTAGTCGTTCGGGACTCGCACCAATAAAGCTTTGTCCTTTGCCATTACTGGTAGAGAAAATATAACAATTAGGATGTATTTCCCGCAAATTCTGTAAGGATTTGAATAAATTAAAACTGTTGCTGGATTTCACATCTAAGGCGTTGGCTAGGACAATTTTACTTAAGTCACTGGTGCGAATTTTTTCTACTGCAGATATTACTGCTCTTTTAAAGTCTTGAGGATTAGTTACAGATTGTTTGCTAAATTTATTTGGTATTTGATCCCATTTATTCACAGTAGATTCTAATGAGTGAATTTGCTTGATTTTATCGTGCAAATCCTCAAGGATATTTTCTACATTCCTGTTGGAATTGATAATTATATTGTTAACTAATATACACTGTTGATTTTTAACTGCTATTTGCCAACGTGGTAAAAAAATTGTCGCCGATGGAAATGGGTAGTCTATTTGGGAATTATACTCAAAAAACCTGAAATAACAAAAAAAGTGGGGACCACTAAAACTCTGCTCAGTTATACCAAAATTTTTGATATCTTGAAGACAAGATTTAATAAAATATTCAGCTTCCTGAAAACGCTGTTTGCCATCAATTTCTAGTTTTAACACCGGATCAATGGCGGCGATCGCTTCTCCCTTAGCCTGGTTCTCAATATAAAAATTTATATCCTCTTTATGCGTAAATTTATTCAACACAACCAATGGATCTACCCAGTCAATATTCAGGGAAATACTCACAATTTGCCCACAATTATTTTTGAGGCAATTTTCCTGAACTTTGCACAGAAAATGGTATAGGTCTTTGTGTGTAACAAAGAAGTTGCTGCGACATGGTGAAACTGTCATGGGTCTAGCAATAGTAAAGTTTTTTTAAGTTAACTTCCTAAAGTGTAATTAAACGTGGTGGTATTTCTACAGGTAGCATATTCAGTTGCCAATTCACCAGAGTATGGTTTGCTGTATTGATGGTGTTCCCATAAGCTAAACAGTTATCTGTGAGTTTTGGGTGAACCAACCACAGTAAATACCATAAGTTTGGCACTTAACTAGTCTTTAGTAAAGCACAGGATGGTTTTGCACTACCTGGATGGGCGCTGGTGTCTCCAGAACCCCTAAAATTTTAGATATGAGTAAGATAACTATAATCTCATTAATAAGGACTGATGACTACAAAGCAGGTTGTAAATCCTCAAATTAAATTATGGATGGCGGCAATTAAACCGCCAATGTATACTGTTGCTATTATGCCCATTTGGGTAGGAACAGCAGTAGCCTTTGCGGAAACTAAAGGATTTAATTTAGTAGTATTTTCTACTTTTATAGGGGCAGCAATTTTAATTTTAGCTTGGGAAAACATTAGTAATGATGTTTTTGATGCGGAAACGGGAATTGATAAAAATAAACATCATTCTTTAGTTAACTTAACTGGCAAAAAGTTATTAATATTTTGGTTAGGTAACTTGTGTTTATTGGCTGGTTTACTGGGAATCATCGCCATTGCTACTTGGCAGCAAGACCCGACGGTGATAGGTTTAATCTTGGTCTGCTGTGCTTTGGGCTACACATACCAAGGGCCACCTTTTCGCTTAGGATACCAAGGTTTAGGGGAAATTATTTGTTTTTTTGCCTTTGGACCTTTGGCGATGACAGCAGCATACTATAGCCAAACTCAAACTTGGTCTATGACTAGTTTAGCAGCTTCTGTGATTGTGGGCATTGCTACCAGTTTAATTTTATTTTGCTCGCACTTTCACCAAGTTAAGGATGACATAGCAGCAGGTAAGCGATCGCCTGTGGTGCGTTTAGGAACCGCCAAAGCTGCAAAAGTCCTCTATTGGTTTACCGGTAGTATTTATCCCCTGATTTTGTTATTTGTTGTCTGGGGGGTGTTCCCACTCTGGACTCTGCTTAGTTGGCTGAGTTTACCTTTGGCTTTGCAGTTATGTCACCATGTGCAAAAAAATCATCATCTCCCAGAAAAGGTGAGTAATTGTAAGTTTATTGCAGTTAATTTACATTTTTGCTGTTGTTTACTGTTGGGTTTGGGGTTCATCTTGGGGGTTGGTTAGGATTTTTAACTTTGATTTTCGTTGTTATAGGAGGCGGTTTTTACAACCATTGGTGACTAATCATGGGGTTTGGCGTATCCGTGAGGGTGTAATCATTCATTTGCGTGATGCTGGGGGTAACTGTGGTTGGGGAGAAATTGCGCCTATTAGTTGGTTTGGTTCGGAGACTCTAGAGGAAGCTATAGATTTTTGTCGCCAATTACCAGGGATAATTACACGGGAGATGATTTTGTCAATTCCCGATACCTTACCCGCTTGTCAGTTTGCTTTTGAGTCAGCTTGGGAAGCAATGGGTAATTTACTCAGATCCCCTCAATCTCTCCGTTATAGTGGATTGTTACCAGCAGGGGATGGGGCGTTAAGTAAGTGGAAACCCCTGTGGGAGCAAGGATACCGTACATTTAAATGGAAAATTGGCGTGGGTGAGTTTTCTAGGGAGTGGGAAATCTTTGATTTATTAACCCGGACTTTACCCCCTACAGCTAAATTGCGATTAGATGCTAATGGTGGACTGAGTTATGAGGAGGCTAAACTATGGTTGGGGATTTGTGACCATGTTTCTCATGTGGAATTTCTGGAACAACCATTACCAATCCCAGAATTGGCGGCGATGTTGGACTTAAGCGCTAGTTTTCAGACTGCGATCGCCTTAGATGAGTCTGTGGCCACATTCCCACAACTGCAATACTGCTTTCAACAAGGTTGGCGAGGGATTTTTGTGATTAAACCAGGGATAGCGGGTTACCCTTCCCGTCTGCGCCAATTTTGCCAACAGCATCATATTGATGCGGTGTTTTCCTCAGTGTTTGAAACCCCAATTGGTAGACAAGCTGCTTTACAACTAGCAGCAGAATTATCCCCCAAAAATCGGGCGGTTGGTTTTGGTGTCAATCATTTTATCAACTAAACTCCTGACCATCGCGGTTGACTGTTGACGGTTGACGGTTGACGGTTGACGGTTGACTGGGAGGAGGTGTGACCATTAACAGTCATTAGCCGGGGAATAAATTAAGCGTCTAATAGCGAAAGTCCACTTTTAGTGGACTGGTAGGTTATATATAATACTCTAGATAATGATTGTCAACCTGATTTATAATGTTATCTCTAACACCTAGTCGGATTTATCCGACTTAAGCTATTAGACAGGGGTTTCTAACCCCTGGCTCCCGGTGGTCGTAGCTCTTAAACCCTGACCCATCACCCGTCAACAGTCAACCGTCAACAATCAGAGAAGTTATAATTAAATCAGAGTATACATGAACTTTTATGACTAAATGGTTTAACACCGCAGGTCCTTGTCAACCGGATATACATTATACCCTACCCACCAGTCAACGGTTACCAGAGTTAAAACGCCTGATTGAACAGCGCAATTACTTTGTCATCCATGCACCCAGACAAACCGGTAAAACCACTGCCATGCTCACCCTCGCACAGGAATTAACAGCCAGTGGTAAATATACCGCCGTCATGGTATCCGCAGAAGTAGGCTCCCCCTTTCCCGATCAGCCAGAAGTAGCAGAACAGGCAATTTTAGGTGCTTGGCGAGAGGCAGCCCGATTTTGGCTACCCAAGGAGCTAGAGCCACCGGTGTGGCCAAATGCACTACCAGGACAACGGATAAATGCCGCTTTAACTGTCTGGGCGGAAACTGCTGTGCGCCCCTTGGTGGTGTTTATTGATGAAATTGACTCCCTGCAAAATCAAACTTTAATTACTGTCTTAAGACAGTTAAGGGATGGTTTCCCCCGTCGTCCCCAGAGCTTCCCCCAATGTGTAGCCTTAATTGGGATGCGGGATGTACGTGATTATAAGGTAGCTTCTGGTGGTAGTGATAGATTAAATACCTCTAGCCCCTTTAATATCAAGGTAAGGTCTCTGACTTTAAGTAATTTCACCTTCAAAGATGTAAGTAATCTATACGAGCAACACACCCAAGCCACAGGGCAAATCTTTACCCCCGAAGCCATTCACCACGCCTATGATTTAACCCAGGGTCAACCTTGGTTAGTCAATGCTTTAGCTAAGGAAGTTACAGAGTATTTAGCAGAAGACGTAAATATCCCTATCACGGTAGATTTAATCAATCAAGCCAAAGATATACTAATTCAAAGACAAGACACCCACTTAGATAGTTTAGCCGAACGACTGCGGGAAGATAGGGTAAAAGCAATTATTCAACCCATGTTAGCTGGGGAAGAATTACCAGATGTACCTAATGATGATATTCGTTTTCTCCTAGATTTAGGATTGTGTCGTTATCATCCCATTAGAGGTTTAGAAATTGCCAACCCCATTTATAGAGAAGTTTTACCTAAAGTTTTAGCCTATACCCCCATTATGTCCTTAGGGGTGATTGAACCTGAATGGTTGAGTCCTAGTGGTGAATTAATCCCAGAAAAATTATTAGACTTATTCTTAGACTTTTGGCGACAACATGGAGAACCATTATTTAAAAGTACCCCGTACCCAGAAATAGCCCCCCACTTAGTATTAATGGCATTTTTACACCGTGTGGTTAATGGTGGTGGGAGCTTAGAGCGGGAATACGCCATAGGCTCCGGGAGGATGGATATATGTCTGCGTTATGGGGATGTAGTCTTAGGGATGGAATTAAAGGTATGGAAACAGGGTAAACCCGACCCCTTACCCCAAGGATTGGTACAGTTAGATAAATATTTATCAGGATTAAATTTAGATACAGGATGGTTAATCATATTTGACCGTCGCCCCGATTTACCCCCCATCAGCGATCGCACTACCACGGAAATAGCCCTAAGTCCCCAAGGGAGAAATATCACAGTCATTCGGGGGTAGGTTTGGATTTGTTGACTGTTGACTGTCACCCGTCACCCGTATTTTATCTAGGTAGTAACTGCTGTAAATGTCTATCAAACCACCGAGATTTTATCTACATCAAATATGTAAGACAGATTTGCTCATTGGTGAAAATAATCAGCAACTGCAACAGGTAGCTTTAGAACTATATTTAGAACTACAGCAGTTAACAGTGAGTGGCAATACTGCCAAAATTATTGTAGCAGAACGTGAACCAGTGAAATTTATAGCGGGTTTTCTGGCTGCTTGTGCTGCGAGTTGTCCAGTTTTTCTGTGTAACCCCGACTGGGGACAAGAAGAATGGGAGCAAGTGTTAGATTTAGTGCAGCCAGATATTATTTTGGGAGTAGGACAACCGAAGGTAAAAATGTTTCCCCATGGCGGTTATAGGGATTTTCCATACATCATGATTCCCACCGGTGGCTCATCGGGAAAAATTAAATTTGCTATGCACACTTGGGAAACTCTGATAGCATCTGTTAAAGGATTTACAGAATATTTTCAGGTAACTCAAGTTAATTCTTTTTGTATGTTACCTCTCTACCATGTCAGTGGTTTAATGCAGGTTATGCGTTCCTTGACTACGGGAGGTAAATTAGCGATCGCACCATTGAAAACTTTAACATCTACACCAGAATATCAGATTAACCCTGAAAATTATTTTATATCTTTAGTACCCACACAATTACAACGCTTACTAGAGAGTTACCAATTAACACAATGGCTCTCCCAATTCAGCACGGTACTGTTAGGAGGTGCGCCAGCATGGGAGGAATTGTTAACAAAAGCCAGATTTAATTGTATTCGGTTAGCACCTACTTATGGGATGACAGAAACAGCTTCTCAAATTGCCACCCTCAAACCAGATGATTTTCTCAATGGTATAATTAACTGTGGTCAAATTCTCCCCCATGCCCAAGTAAAGATTCGCAATCAACAAGGTAAAATTTTAACTGGTAATCAAACTGGAAATATTACCATCCAGTCCCAATCATTAGCTCTGGGGTACTACCCCCAAACCTGGGATAATCTCAATTATTTCTCAGTAGACGACTTAGGATATTTAGATGCACAAGGCTATTTAAATATAGTGGGGCGTAACAGCGACAAAATTATCACAGGGGGAGAAAATATTTACCCAGGGGAAATTGAAGCCGCAATTAGGACTACACAAATGGTCAAAGATGTTTGTGTCATCGGCTTACCAGATAAATACTGGGGACAAGTAGTAACGGCGATTTATGTTCCCCAAAGTCCCCAGATTTCCAGTTTAGAAATACAAACAGCACTAAATCAAAGACTGAGTAAATTCAAAGTTCCTAAACACTGGATTTCTCTAGACAGTTTACCCCGCAATGCTCAAGGTAAAATCAACCGCCAAGAACTCCAGAAAATAGCCACAGAACATTTACAAAATCTCTCTTAGAGGATGTTTGATAAGTTTTCAACAGGTAATTTTTATCTGAGGGAACAGGGAACAGGGAACAGGGAACAGGAAACAGGGAACAGGGAACAGGGAACAGGGAATGAGGAATGGGTAACAGGGAATGAGGAATGGGTAACAGGGAATGAGGAATGGGTAACAGGGAACAGGGAACAGGGAATGAGGAATGGGGAACACACCGAACACACCAAAACAATAAAACAATAAAATCCAGTCCCCTCCCCTGGTAAGGGGAGGGTTAGGGTGGGGTCAAACAATAGTTGATACACTAATCATGACTTTCCAAACATCCTCTTAACTTTCTTCTTTCTAGCGCTTTTGTCTCTTGGCGGTTAGTTTCCAACCACTGAATCATCTCAGCTGATAAATCCCGCTTATCTCTGCTCACTGCATCAATACAAACGTGTCGAGTCACAGCCTTAACAACTAGAACATCTGCCAGTATAATTTCATAACTAACTTCAAACTTATTCGCAGTTATTTGATGGGGAAATAAACTTACTTCTAACTGGTCTCCACAGAACATTGGGCGAAAAAAATCCACATTAGCATGAACAATAGGAATAGCTATAGATGGATGAGTAAAAAAATCTTTGAGATTAATACCCGATACTTCTAAAGATGCTTCGTAGGCTTCATGACATATAGATAAAGCATGGGCAAAATAAACTACTCCAGCGCCATCTGTATCTGCAAGGCGAATAGTGCGATGATAGGTAAAAGACATTATTTTAAAGGGTAGTAGATATCCTCAGAACTGGGGTTGAGGTAGGGATGCTGCAAATCAATGGAATGTTGAGCAAAATGTTGCTCAATCATTCTCATACGCTCCTCCATTGTATTTTGACCTTGTTCCCAAGCCTCCAACAAGGCATTGGCGACAATTTGGCAACGGTTGATACCAAAATTTTCTTGAGTGGCAAATTTTTGGGTAGGCTCTTCAGCTAAACCCAATCCAGGGGCTAAAAACTTAGTAAATAAGGGTATTTCAGCTTGGAAATGAGATTCACACCCCCTATAAACATTCTCAAGGATTTTGTGCAATGCTGGATAGTCCTGAGCTTCAAAGTAGAGTATACCTGAGTCATAGCGTCCGTAGGCAGCGGGATGATAGAGAACCTCAAAGGTAAAAGCAAGATTGGCTGCGTTGAGTTGTTGGGTTAGTCCATCCATGGAGGCGATCGCACCAGATGAGGTAAAATTAAAGTAGATTCTCCCCGTACCTAAATTCCCATCTAGGTTACTTTGCTTTTCCTGTCCTACATTGCTAACTGCTAAGTAGCAGCCTTTTTGCAGTCGGTTTTTAGGCATCCAAATCGCCACTAGTTCCCCCACGTTGGGAGACTTTTTACTAGGTTTGAGATGGCAGTCTGGCTCAATATATACCGTCAAACCGCCTTTAGTGACTGCCATAGTACCATCAGGTTCTCGACTCAATACCCGCCAACTGGGGTCAAAATAACCTTTACCGTGATTGCTCGTCTGTAGTTGTTCGTAAAATCCCCAATCAACATCTAAGAGAGAATGAGTTTCTAAATTTTGGTGTCCCCAGCAATTACTAGTTTCAGTATCTAAGGCCAAGGTGGTTTTTAGGGAACCATTGTAGTAGATACCGTAAAGGAAATTTCTCAGTAGTAGAGTCAGATATTTATGCTGTAAAGCCGGAGAATTTTGTTGAAATCTCTCCGCTAGTTTAGCAGGTAAAGAAAAAGATTGATAGTGGGGGTGGGAAATACAAAAGTTAGAATTTATCTCGATATTTTTAGCAATATCCAGTAGGTGAGTTTGCAATGTATAGGCGGCACAGTATATCATTACTTGATATTAAGAATTACTTAAACAAACATGGTGGTCAGTGTTGGCTGTGATTAACAACCCCGCAGGCGAGTTTTTTGGTAATAAAGAGGAACTAATTGCTGTTGTTTTTCTCTTTGGGGGAGTTGATCAAATTCTGTCAAGGGGTTGAGAATTTCCCCCTGAGAAAGGCCGAAAATACTCAATATAGATTCTTGTGGTATGGTAAGGAGATTTTTAGCAACATCAAGCATATAAATGTCACTATTGCCAAAATGTTTAAGAGATTTAATATTTGCTTGAATTTGATGAATCAGCGCCAGTCCTGTAAACTGAATAACTCGGACAATAAAGTTACTTTGGTACTGCAAAATCATGGGAAAAGTTTTGACATAAGCCCGAATTAACCCCAGTAATGAAGGTTGTAGCAACTCTAAGGGTGTAATCGCTAAATGCAGGGATTCTTCTAACTCAAGGGTGGGATCTACTACTAAGCTAGAAAGCCAAATTGTTAAATAGCTGGCGATAAGGGTACCTACATCAAAGGCGGGGTCTCCCCAACTACAAGCTTCCCAATCAATCAGTTTAATCAGGCAATTATCTAACTGATGCCAACGAGAATGAATTAAAATATTATTTAAGGTGAGGTCATTATGAGTCAAGCAGCAAGGTTCCCATTCATAAGCCAAATCGGCGATCGCTGATTCTAAAGTCTCATAACCTTGGTAGAGAAGGTAAAACTTTAACGCCTCAGTGGGAACTGTACCAAATATTTCTGGGGTAATAGAATCCACCCCTTGGGCTGGATTGTAAAAGCTATAGCGAAACTGTCCTTGAGGCCCAGCTGACATAAACTGACGATATTCTCGCTGTTGGAAGGTAGCGCGATGTAGTCCCGCTAATGTACTACCAATGGCGGTAGCAATTTCTGGCGGAAAAATACCATTGTGACCATAAAATTCTGCTAGTTCCGAATATTCAGTTAAGTAATTACGAACCAGGATAGAATGTTCTTGATCAAAATTGACTATTAGTGGTGCGATCTCAGTTATATTACCTATAACTGGAAACTGCTGTAATAATTGCTGAAATAGCCATTCATTAAAAAAATCATGGCAATTTCCATAGTTTTCAACATGACATTTTTGTTTAACCAGCAGTTTTTGATTATCTCCTAAACTCAAGAGTAAATTTAAGTTATGTTGACTACTTTTGAGCAAGTCATATTTATTCAATGCGCCATCTTCTGAGGAATACATACCTCTTTCTTTCAGGTATTCGATAACTTTCTGAGAAGACAGTGGTAATAACATGTATGATGTCCTACTTGGTAAAAGTACCGTTGCTTGAGATGAATTTGGCAGTTTCGATACACAGCAAAAATTGAACCAATCTATTCATATCTTATCTATCAAATTAAAACCTGCCATAATGGCAAGATAACTTTAATTTTTTAATTTAAATTAGGCTGCTAAATACTGTATAGCCTTGAGTTTTCACAGCCCAATAGCAGCAATAAAACAACTATCCACAGATGGATATGAGCAAATTTAAGCATTGATTACTGGCTGATGCTCTTTTGTTTTACTGATACAATTACGCCAGATAATGTAGTATTAATCACAAATTACATCATTTCCCGTGGGGCTAATTATTGACTAAGAGTAATTATGATTCTCAATACCTAGACTAGAAGTACCAGCATCCTCAACCCCATAATTATATACAGCCCTATTTTTATAGATCATCACCAACGCCAAAAAACCGGATATTTTCAGCACGTCAAAGATTAAGAATTTATCCCGGAGCAATCGGTTTCAGGGAAGACAAAGATCACACATTCACATTCGCGGAGTCTATGTTAACAGCCATGTAGATTTTGACTTTACTACCAGGGTTAGCAGACAATTGACCATAGTGCCTTATTTAAACTACCCTGTTAATTGATGGATAATCCAGCGATGCCACGTAATTCATCCTATAGCCATAGCCAGGTTCAATTTCTCCAATGTCAAGCAGCATCACTTTTACTCTACCAATCTGTATTGGAAAGCGAAGTGGGGATGGCATTTCTTGATCTGTTGCAAGCTATACGTTACACTGATGCCGATGCACGGAGTTGTCTCAAGGCTTATGGCAGTTATTTTTATGCATTAAGTGCTAAACATCAAAATTGGGAAGACTACCTAATCAGTCAAATTCTCCGTAGTGAGAATCCTTTTAGTAAACTGGCTCAACAGCAAGACTTTGAAGATTTACCCCGGTCGTTACTAGCAGCAGTGGAGCATGATTTACAGGTGTTGCAGAATCTTTATGAATGTAGTAGTGCTTCTTTGAGCGAGTGGGTGCAAACTGTAGCTCAGTTACCCATTTCACCTATTGTCTGGTACACAGAGCAAAACATTGGTATAGAGACAAAGTTCAAAGTATTACTACAAAAGTTAGATAATTGGGGCGATGCTGTGGAGGATTTGGCAGCTCATTATCGCCAGTGTGGCACAGGCTTATTTGTAGAATATCATGCGTTGCGCTGGCAAGAAGGTAAGTTTGTAGGTATCAAGTACCCTGACCCGATCAACCTGAAAACTTTAGTGGGTTACGAGTCTCAACAAGAAACTTTAATCAAAAATACAGAGTTTTTATTATCAGGAGAGGTGGCACAGCATATACTACTTTACGGTAGTCGGGGGTCGGGTAAATCTTCTGTCGTCAAAGCTTTGTTAAATGAGTATAGCGATCGCCATCTACGTTTGCTCGAAGTCACAAAATCTGATTTGCACAATTTGCCCAAAATTGTCGAGCAGTTGCGGGGAGTACCACAAAAATTTATTATCTTTGTTGATGACCTTTCCTTTGAAGAAGATGATGATGCTTTTAAAGCACTTAAGGTAGTTTTGGAAGGTAATTTGACTGCACGTCCCCAAAATGCGGTGGTTTATGCTACTTCCAACCGTCGCCACTTAATTCGCGAGTTTTTTACAGACAGACCCACACCCAAAGATCATGACGAAATCCACTCCTGGGATACAATGCAGCAAAAGCTTTCTTTTAGCGATCGCTTTGGTATCACTCTCACTTTTGCACCAGCGGATCAGGATACTTATTTAAAAATTGTCCAACATTTAGCAGCACAAGCCCAAATTAATATTACTCCCGAAGATTTAGAATATCAAGCATTACAGTGGGCAACCCGCCACAATGGTCGTTCTGGACGTACAGCAAGACAGTTTATTGATTTCTTAAAAGCAGATTTAACAGTATCTCATCCCCATACATATCACATCCCATGAAATCATCACTTAAAATCGATTACAAGCCCCTATCATGATGTTTGTTTACTTTGAACATGAAATTAGTTCTCTGGTGATATTTTGTTCTAGTAAACCCTAAAATCCACAAAGAATTATAGTTAGATATTTCACAATTATCTTGCTAAGTAATAATGACATTAAAACATACCTATCCTAACAACTCAAATAGCCTGAGAAAAACCAATATGCCATCAGCAACCATCAGTAATCGATATATTTTAGGTATCGTCGCCTTTAGTATCAGCTTTGGTATTAGTCTTGTCCCCCAGTGGAATTTCAACCAAGCCTTAATCACCGGTATAATTACTATAATTTCTACCTATGCAGCCATATTATTTACAGATAAGCGCCGTGGGAATTATGAAATGATGATTTTAACTTCCAATCGCAAGCGCATTAAAGAAATGGAGGGACTAAAACGGCGGATTGTTCAAGAAGTTAATCAAATAGAAGAGATTCGTAACTTCTTGTACGCAGATTCACAAAGCTTGGAAAATCAAATATCAGAGTCTCGTATTCAAAGAGATAAAATTCATAGAGATTTAGGTATATTTGCAGCCCAAAAACAGCAGTTAGAAACCGATACCATTAACCTAAGTGCTGAAATAGAAGCTCTGGAACAAAATAAAACAGAACTGCATCATACCTGCTCTCAACTCACAACCGAAAAACGTCGTATGGAGTTGAATTGTAATACCTTTCGCGGTGAAATTATGCAGTTGCAAAATCAAATCTATCAACTCCAAGAAGAAAAACAAGAACTTGAGACTAATGTCACTCTGTTAGGTAGACTCAAACCCCAACTAGAGGAAAAAATGTATGAACTGCGAACGGAAATTCAAGCACTAGAAACACAGATTAATGAGAAAAAACAATTATTATTATCTACCAAAACTGAAACGGAAAATTTAGCCGAAAACCTCAATTACCTAGAAAATAAAATCACCGAAAAGCAATCAGAATTACAGCAACTCACATCAGAAATATCCTTATTGCAAGCAGAAAGAGACTCATTACAAAGCCAAGTATGGGAATTACTTCAACAACCAGAAACATCAAATCCAGAACTATCACCTGAAAATTGCCATGAAGATGGCAATGATGTGTTTCCTTTTACGGAGTTAATTGATTCTGTAGAGACAATCAATACATCTGAGATTTTACCTGAACAATGGCAGAAACTTTTAGAAATCCTCCCCAACCATGAAATTCAGGCGTTAAAAGCTATAGTAGAACAAGAGCATCCCCTGGTAACTATTGAGGAAATTGCCCAATCCAACAGTACCACCCCCAGTTTATTAATTGATTCTCTCAATGAACACGCCCAGGATGCTATTGGAGAACTAATAATTACAACTAATGGGGAACATCCTCAAGTGTCTGAAGAGCATATAGTTAACGCCAGAAAAATCCTGACTATGGATGAAAACCTCAGAGTTAAACAAGATTAATCTAATTAACTACTGCTATATGATTCATCGCCCCTTATTATTCTCGACTATGGCTGTAGATGTCTTTTCCAATCTACAATTACTCTTTGAATGAATAAACACATAATAATAAAGCCAATCAATACTGATAATGGAGTTAAATAACTCCAAGAGTATGACATTTTATCTAAGATATGCCAGGGTAGGATAAAGATCAGCAGGTAAGTTAATCTGTGTATATTCTGCCATTTCTTTTTTAAAAGTTTGACACTCCAATCATTAGAAGTAATTGCTAGTAAAGTTAGAATAAAAAATGAGAATATTCCTTGAAACTAATGAATATAAGTAAGAGGATTTAAGAAATCAATATTGTGTTTAAACACTATCAGTAAACCATGGCTGCAAGCTAAAACATAGGATGCAATACCAATAATTCGCCGTTTTTTTCCTAACCAACGTAAGGTTTGATTTTGGCGCGTTTTGGGGAAAACAGTTTTGAATATGCTGGGCGTTAAAGTCAATATGTAAGCTATCAGTGCCAATAAGCCAAAAAAGTTAGCCAAAGCTACAGACTGAAGAGACATAAGTAAACTCTTTTAATTAAATCTTGTATGTAACAATAATATACCATCTGTTAATGATGTCAAGTGCAAAAAATGCCCTAATCTAGGGCATTGTTCAAATTTATTCAACTAATAACCTATCCCATGGTGACAAATTCCTCAGCCGAGGTGGGATGAATACCGACGGTGGCATCAAAATCAGCTTTAGTAGCACCCATCTTCAGGGCGATCGCCACTCCTTGTATAATTCTTGTATAATTTAAGATGCCAGTTTAAGCGGGCGTAAAACCCCATCCCCTCGTGGGTGGGGCCTTTGACCCAACTAATAACCTATCGCATGGTGACAAATTCCTCAGCCGAGGTGGGATGAATACCGACGGTGGCATCAAAATCAGCTTTAGTAGCACCCATCTTCAGGGCGATCGCCACTCCTTGTATAATTTCAGCAGCGCTATTACCCACCATATGGGCCCCTAAAACCTTGTTATTACTTTGATCAACCACTAATTTCATCATGGTTTTTTCATCCTTACCGGCCAATGTATAATACATTGGTCTAAAGCGACTGCGGTAAACTTTAATCGCATTACCATATTTTGCCCTAGCTTGGGCTTCAGTTAAGCCAACCGTTGCCGCCTCTGGAGTAGTAAAAATTGCTGTAGGTACATTTTCGTAACTCATCCTACGGCACTTATTACCGAATACCGTATCTGCAAAGGCTCGCCCCTCATTAATCGCCACAGGAGTTAAATTAATATTATCTGTACAATCTCCTACCGCATAGATATTTTCTTCAGTAGTTTGACTGTATTGATCTACAATAATCGCGCCTTTACTATCGAGCTGAACCTGAGTATTTTCTAAACCTAACTTTTGCGTGTTGGGTTTACGACCAGTAGCTGCTAAACTGACCACATCCACAACTACCGTTTCCTCCTCCTCATCACCCCGACGGATTTTGACGTTAATACCCTCTGGGGTTTTTTCTATAGCAGTCAATTGGGAATTGGGGAGAATTTGAATACCATGCTTACCCATTCCTTCCTGAATTTCATTGCGTAAATCTTCATCAAAACCACGCAAAATCTTGTCATGACGAATTATCTGGGTAACTTCGCTACCCATACCATTGAGAATACAAGCAAATTCTGAACCGATGTATCCCCCCCCTAAAATTACTATGCGTTGAGGTTTTTCCTGTAAATGAAAAATATCATCGGAAGTAATAGCGTGTTCAATTCCAGGAATATCTGGCTTAATAGGATAACCACCTACTGCAATTAAAACTTTATCAGCAGTAACTTGACGCTCCCCCACCTGAATTGTATGAGCATCAATAAATGTAGCGTATCCTTCCCAGAGTTCAACTTGGGAATTATCCAGCATCTTTTGATAAATACCATTTAGGCGAGTTACTTCATTGTTAACCGCCGTGATCATCTTTTCCCAGTCCAGGGAACTTTCCACCGCACTCCACCCATATCCTTGAGCTTCTGCAAACAACTCAGGAAAATGGGATGCATAGACCATTAACTTTTTAGGGACACAGCCACGATTTACGCAGGTTCCGCCTAGTCGGTCAAACTCAGCCACCCCTACCTTAGCTCCATATTCCGCCGCACGTCTAGCGGTGGCAATACCACCAGACCCAGCACCAATTACAAATAAGTCGAAATCGTAACTCATGTGTCCCTCAAATTTTAGATTTCAATCTGGGGAAAGGGCAATGCCCAATTCCCAGTCCCTTAAAATATTACACACCAGTAGGAGTTTTAAGCTCCTTTGAGGTAATTGAGCATGGTATCTGCATCGGAAACTTCAAATGGGTCTGTAGGACAGTTATCCTCGTAACCAGGCTCAATGAAAATCTTTTCAATTTTGCAGTCATTCACTACCATTGAGTAGCGCCAAGACCGCAGACCAAAGCCCAGGTTAGACTTATCAACTAACATCCCCATTTTCCGGGTAAATTCACCATTGCCATCGGGTAATAAAAATACCTTATCAGCCCCTTGTTGCTTACCCCATTGGAACATAACAAAGGCATCATTCACAGATACACAAATGACCTCATCAATACCTAGGGCTTTGAATTGGTCATACAGTTCTTCATAACGGGGAAGGTGAGAAGTAGAGCAAGTGGGGGTAAAAGCTCCAGGTAGTGAAAATACTACTACACGCTTACCACCAAAAATATCTTGTGTGGTGCGGTCTTGCCAACGGAATGGGTTTGGTCCACCAATCGACTCGTCACGCACCCGGGTTTTAAAGACAACATTGGGAACTTTTTCGATCACAGCCATAGTAATATTATCATCACTTAGAACTATATCAGAATAATTCTTATTTAGGAAAATTTCAATAGTTATAAATACTTAAATATTCAATTAGTGAACACATAATACTAATTTATTACTGGCGGTGACTATAATAGGGACATCGTTAAAATGAAAAATGTAGCCGCAAATATGCAACAAGAGGCACACACAATTATTCAAACCTTGAAATCAAAGGGTTTGAGGGTGACTCCTCAGAGGTTCGCAGTTTATGCAAATTTGTTATCTCGGTGTGATCACCCTACAGTTGAGACCATCCTGGCGGATCTCAACAAAGACTTTCCCGTGTCATCCCAGGCGACTATTTACAGTTCGCTACAAGCCCTACGGGAGGTGGGTCTTGTGCGGGAGGTATTACTAGAAGAGGGGGTTTGTCGCTATGATGCCAATGTAGAACCCCATCATCACTTTTACTGTAGTCGATGTGGTGCCATTGAAGATATTCCTTGGGAAACCTTTCAATGTATAGATGTGAATAACATAGGTCAGGGTATACACTGTGAAAGCTATGAGGTGATTGTTAGGGGTTCGTGCGATGGCCGGCGAGGACATCTGTGCCCCAAAGCATAAATAACTACTCCAGAATGATTGAAACATCCTGGAGATTACTGTTTCTAAACCACAGTTACAGCTACTTCCTGGCGCAGTTGTTCTACTAATTGATGCAAGTTACCTGTATTGAGACGATAACTCAGAGGATGAGCAATCAACCGCGCCGTACTTTCATACAAAGTAGTAATTTCTACTAAACCATTTTCCCGTAGAGTCCGCCCAGTAGAAACTAAATCGACAATCGCCTCTGACATTCCTGTAATGGGGCCTAGTTCCACTGAACCATACAGGGGTACAATTTCTATAGGTAGATCCAGACTATGGAAATATTCACGAGCGCAATTAACATACTTAGAAGCAACTCGACCATGGGGAGGTAAATCTAAAGGTGATTTATAGGCACTAGATGCTTTGACAGCCACCGACATTCGACAATGACCAAACTGTAAATCAACTAAATGTGCAACTTGGGGTTTTTTTTCCCGCAGCACATCATAACCAATAATCCCTAACTGTGCCTGACCATATTCTACATATACAGGTACATCTTGTCCCCGCACCAGTAGCCCTGTGGCTCGCCCACTAGCGTCGGGAATTTGCAGTTGACGCATTCCAGAATCTAAAAAAGCGCTAAAATCCAATCCTACAGACTTGAGTAGGCGGATGCTATTTTTGAGTAGTTCCCCTTTGGGCAATGCTACAGTTAACATTTTCTTTTTGGCAGTTAATTTATCTTGAGAATATCTTGATTGCTTACCATAAGCAGCATGAGAATTTTATTAGTTGACGATGAAATTGAACTGACTGACCCCTTAAGTCGCCTGTTAACCCGCGAGGGTTACTATGTGGATATAGCTTATGATGGTGTCATAGGTAGCCAATTCGCCGCCGTAACTACCTATGATTTACTGATTTTAGATTGGATGCTACCAGGGAAAACAGGTTTAGAGATTTGTCAGGAATTGCGCCGCCAAGGTAAAATTACACCGGTACTATTTCTCACAGCCAAGGACACCCTAGATGACCGTGTACAAGGTTTAGATGCGGGTGCTGATGATTATTTAGTCAAACCCTTTGAACTGCGAGAATTATTAGCACGAGTTAGGGCTTTATTGCGTCGTGCTGGTTCCCCCACCCATGAAACCACTCCTGGACGCTTGATCGCGGCTGATTTACAACTAGATTATCAAAATCAAGTGGCTTATCGTCAAGGACGGGTGATTGAGTTATCTCAAAAGGAAACTCAACTGCTAAAATACTTTATGGAAAATACAGGAAACCTACTCACCCATACCCAGATTTTACAAAATCTCTGGCAGCAAGATCAAGAACAACCAAATAGTAATGTGATCGCTGCTTTGATTCGCCTACTGCGGCGGAAAATTGAACTAGGGAAAGAACAACCACTTATTCATACTGTTTACGGGAAAGGCTACCGTTTCGGAAGGTGAACCTCAAGTTTTTTATTTGCATTTGTAGTTTTTCTCGCAGCTGTTGTGCTTGCTCATAGATAGCTTGACGTTTTTGGACTGGTTTGATTTTTTCTACAGGTTGGATCAAGTAAGTTAACTGCGCCATTGTTGCACAGCCGTTTTTAAATCACCAGTCAACCAATGATAAAACTGGGGATATATAGATATATATGGGTAAACGTGGTAATAACTCCCACCCCGCAGATTGTAAAATGGCTTTTAAAGCCTGTTCTTCCCCATGGGGATAATGAAGAACAGTATGTAACAGTGCTGGGGTTAACTGTTCGAGCATCAAACCCATGGAAACATTAACATTTTTTAGCCGTTGCATCTCGGTAAAACTCAGGATTCCCACATTAGTATGTGGTAAAAATCCCATATCATATATATCCCAAAGTTTTTACCCCACCCTAACCCTCCCCTTAATCAGGGGAGGGGACTAGATTTATGTTTACACTCTAGTGTTACCCAGTAAAAGGGTTAAATCCTTACAGAGTAAGGGTTTAAGACTTATGTTAAGTTTTTTGTAAAAATATTTGTCAAAATGCTTTACAAATCGAAACAATTGATTTAGTATGTAAACAACAGGTACAAACACCTACCTGATTCATACATACATAACCGCAATCATAAACAAATGACCACAACCTTACAACAGCGCCAAAGCGCCAACGTATGGGATCGCTTC
>NZ_JANQDG010000040.1:0-52764 GCF_029891665.1 Anabaenopsis sp. FSS-46
ACTATTCCCTATCCCCTATCCCCTATTCCCTATTCCCTACTCACTATTCCCTACTCACTATTCCCTGTTCCCTGTTCCCTGTTCCCTGTTCCCTTAAAACCATAATGATGATGTCCTAACCAATATGTCCGTTGCTATAAAACCCAATACTAATGTACTTTCATTTAGCGATCTGCTTGCAGATCGCCTGTGCCAGTTGCGTCAGTCCTATTAATAACTTATTTTTATATTAAAAACTTATATAAAAATAACTACATAAAATCGTTTTTTTGTTAAAATAAATAATAATATTTATCTGAGTTAATCTAAGTCAAACAAAAGGTAAAAAAGATTTTAGTAGCAAAAATTAGGTCAATTTAATAATTGATAAAAATAAATTATGCCGCGCATATTTGACAACATAGAATTACAATTATTGCCCATATTAAGAGATACACTTAAAGTCTCCTATAGAGCAGATTTTTGTGTGGGCTATTTTAATCTGAGAGGTTGGCGAAAAATAGATGATTTAATTGAACAATATATTGGTGGAGAACGCGCTTGTTGTCGGTTACTAATAGGAATGCAAGCTTTACCCAGTGATGAATTCCATGCTGCATTTACCCTTGGTACTGGTGAAGGAAAAATTGATAATAGTGCTATTGTTCGCTTCAAAAAACGCATGGCCTCTGAATTTCGCCAACAGTTAACTATTGGTGCGCCTACCAATGAAGATGAAACAGGGTTAAGGCGATTAAGTCACCAACTGAAAACAAAAAAATTAATTATTAAACTGTTTTTGCGCCACCCTCTCCACGCCAAACTATATCTTGTCCATCGCCAAGACCCGAACACACCCACAGTAGGATTTTTAGGTAGCAGTAACCTCACACTTCCTGGTTTGGCAAAGCAAGGAGAATTAAACGTTGACATTTTAGATCATGATGCTTGTAATAAACTCCAAAAATGGTTTGACGACCGTTGGAAAGATTACGGTTGTATAGATATCTCCCAAGAATTAGGGCAAATTATTGATGAAAGTTGGGCAAGATCAGAATTAATTCCTCCTTATCATATCTACCTCAAGATTGCTTATCATCTGTCCCATGAAGCTATCGCCGGAATTTCCGAATTTCGCATTCCCCGTGAATTTAATAACTTGTTTGAATTCCAAAAAGCAGCAGTACAATTAGCAGCACGTCATGTTACCAGACGTGGGGGTGTACTGGTTGGGGATGTAGTTGGTTTAGGGAAAACCTTAGTAGGAACTGCCCTAGGGAAAATATTACAAGAAGATTGTTATTTAGAGACGCTGATTATTTGTCCTAAAAACTTAGTAGAAATGTGGCAAGAATATGTAGATAAATATCGGCTGTATGCTAAGGTAATGCCAATTAGTAAAGTCCAGAATCAATTACCAGAACTACGCCGATACCGCGTTGTATTAATTGATGAAAGTCATAATTTACGTAACCGGGAAGGAAAACGTTATCGAGCAATTGCCGAATATATCGCTGCTAATGAAAGTAAATGTATTCTCTTATCTGCTACTCCCTACAATAAAACTTATTTAGACCTTTCTTCCCAATTGCGGCTATTTGTCCCAGAAGACGAAAATTTGGGATTTAGACCAGAAGCTTTAATTAATGAACTAGGAGGCGGAACTAGAGGAGAATTAGAGTTTATTAAAAAGCATCAATGTTCTGTACGTTCCTTAGCAGCATTTGAAAAAAGCGAACATCCTGATGATTGGCGAGAATTGATGAAACGCTACATGGTACGTCGGACTCGTTCATTTATTAAAGAAAATTATGCCCATGTTGACGAAGCTGGACGTAAATATTTAAAATTTGCAGATGGCAGTCGTTCTTTTTTCCCAGACCGCATACCTCGTACCATTAAATTCACCTTAGAAAATGCCAATTCTGACCCATACTCTCAACTTTATTCCGCATCAATAGTCGAAGTAATTAATCAACTTAATCTACCCCGCTATGGACTGGGTAATTACATTAATTCCAAACATAAACAACCACCGACAGAATCAGAACAACGCCAACTAAATAGTTTATTTCGCGGTGGGAGAAGGTTGATGGGTTTTTCCCGTACCAACTTATTTAAACGCTTAGAAAGTAGCGGTATTGCTTTTGTTCAATCAATTGAACGCCATATTTTACGTAACTTTATTTATTTATATGCAATAGAACAGGGGTTAGATATTCCTATTGGTACTCAGGATGCTGAACTATTAGATACTAGGAATAACGATGAAGATACAGATTCAGTTGCAGCAACTTTATTTGATACCGAAACAGAAGATGATGATTCTAGTAACGAGATTCCACAAGAAGAACAGGAAAATACAACTGTAACAGAAAAGAGTTTTTCTCAAAAAGCAGAATCAATTTACCAAGAATATACATCCAAATATAAAAAGCGATTTAAGTGGCTACGTTCTACATTATTTGACGTTAAAAGATTGAAACGAGATTTATTAGCAGATGCCAAATCTTTAATAAAAATATTACAGGAACTTGGACAATGGCAACTTCAGACAGATACAAAACTTGCAGCCCTAGTTAACCTTTTAACCAAAACTCACCCTCATGAAAAAGTTCTAATCTTCACACAATTTGCAGATACAGTTCATTATCTAACTGAGAATTTGCCAACTTGGAATATTACTAATGTGGCTGGAGTAACAGGACAATCTAAACATCCAACAGAAATTACCAGCAGATTTAGTCCTGTGAGTAATGGTAAACGAGAACAGATATCATCAAAACAAGAACTGCGCGTTTTAATTGCCACTGATATTCTCAGCGAAGGTCATAACTTACAAGATTGTGCAATTATTGTCAATTGGGATTTACCTTGGGCAATTATCCGTTTAATTCAAAGGGCAGGACGGGTAGACAGAATTGGACAAAATGCCGAAAAAATTCTCTGTTATTCCTTTTTACCAGCAGAAGGAGTAGAACGGATTATTAATTTACGGGGGAGACTTCGCCAAAGATTACAAGAAAATGCCGAAGTTGTAGGAACAGATGAAGCATTTTTTGAAGATGACGATACTCAAGTAATTCTTGATTTATATAATGAAAAATCGGGAATTTTAGATGGGGAAGAAGATGCAGAAGTAGATTTAACCTCAGAAGCATTTCAAATTTGGAAAAAAGCCACTGATAATAACCCAGCTTTGAAAAAGATAATTGAAGAAATGCCAAGTGTGGTTTATTCCACCCGCGCTCATACTCCCCAACCTGTGCAACCAGAAGGCGTACTACTGTACATGAAAACCACCGATGGTAATGATTCCTTAATTTATGTTGACAGGGAAGGTAACAGCGTTACTCAATCCCAATTGGGAGTGCTGAGGGCGGCGGCCTGTGCAGAATCTACACCAGCTATACCTAAAAATCAGCAGCACCATGAATTAGTGAAAAAGGGTGCGGAATTAATTGCCCAAGAAGAAAAAAATGCTGGTGGTCAGTTGGGAAGACCTTCTGGTGCAAGATTCCGTACCTATGAACGACTCAAAAGTTATGCACAGGAGATGAAAGGTACACTTTTTGTCACAGATGAACTGCTGAAAGCTATTGATGATATTTACCGTTATCCCTTGCGACAGTCAGCAATTGATACTCTCAATCGGCAACTACGAAGCGGTATCAGTAATCAGCAGTTGGCGGACTTAGTGGTAGCACTGCGAATGGACGAACGCTTGTGTATTGTCAGTGAAGAAGTAGAGAAGCGAGAACCCCAAATTATTTGTTCATTGGGATTGTTTCAAGCGTAACAGGCGTAAACTAATCTTCACTTTTTTTTAACATGACATATATTACACCTATTGCGTATAATTAAAAACTAATGATGCTAGTCACCATCAAAGTATTTGGGGACTATGGCTGGTTTATGCAGTTTCTTTATCTTAAATAATATGTCCATTGACTTCACCTCAAGCCGCGAACTGCTGCAAAATTTTAATTTTCAGGACTTATTCATCCAACAACTAGGGTGGGAGTCTCCAGGACGAGAAAAACCTGTGGTGATGGAAGTTGATGGCGAAAATTACACCCGTAGTAAAATAGCAGAATTAGCGGGGGCAGTTGTATTGCAAATTACCTCTGATTCTGGTCAAATACCTAATAGTAAGACCATTGAGGCAATTTATAGAGAAATCGCTGAATTACATTTAGAAAATTTGTTAATTTTTATTGATAGTGAGCGCACTCAATCATTATGGTATTGGGTGAAGAGAGAAGGAAATAAAATTTATCCCCGCAACCATGTTTATACTAAAAGTCAAGCCGGTGATTTACTCTTAGGTAAAATTAGTGCTTTGCGAGTTCCTATCGAGGAATTAGAAAATATTACAGTTATTGATATTGCAGAACGCTTACAAATAGGTTTCGATGTTGAACGAGTAACCAAGAAATTTTTCAATGAATTTCAACAACAACATACTACTTTTTTAAGTTTAATTAAGGGGATTGATAATGAAGCAGATAGGCGTTGGTATACTTCTGTTTTACTGAATCGCTTAATGCTTGTCTATTTTCTCCAACGCAAGGGATTTATTAAGGGGTTTGCAGATGATGTTGATAATACTCTCTATTTGCAAAATCAATTACAAAAAAGTCAAGCAAGAGGTGAAAATTTATTTTTTCAAGAATTTTTAAACGCTTTGTTCTTTGAAGGGTTTGCGAAACCTGAAGAACAACGTCTTGAACCCGCTAAAGCATTAATTGGTGATGTTAAATATTTGAATGGTGGATTATTTTTAAAGCATAAAATTGAGCAAGAATACAATAATATTTCTATCCCGGATTCGGCTTTTGAAAATGTATTGAATCTATTTGCTAAATTCTCTTGGAATTTGGATGATACACCAGGAGGTAATGATAATGAAATTAATCCCTATGTATTAGGTTATATTTTTGAAAAGTATATTAACCAAAAAGCTTTCGGTGCTTACTATACCCGTCCGGAAATTACCTCTTATTTATGCGACAGAACTATCAATAAACTCATTCTCGACCAGGTAAACCAATTAGCAGCACCCCGCAAGTTTGACAGTATTAATGATTTAATTACCAAACTAGATAGTAATTTATGTCAACGGTTACTTTATGATATTTTACCAAATCTTTCTTTATTAGATCCGGCTTGTGGTTCTGGTGCATTTTTGATTGCGGCACTGCAAACGCTGATTTATATTTATTCTAGTGTAATTGCCACGATTGAAATTAGAATTAAAGATCCGAGTCTTAAACAGCGTCTAGATAAAGACAGAGCCGCACATATTTCTCTACAATATTATATTAAAAAGCAAATTATCACTAATAATCTTTACGGCGTTGACATCATGCCGGAAGCGGTAGAAATTGCCAAACTGCGGTTATTTTTAGAATTGGTTGCTTCTGCTCATACTGTGGATGAATTAGAACCATTACCTAATATTGATTTTAATATTATGGCAGGTAATTCTTTAATTGGTTTAATTCGTGTTGATAAAACTGCTTTTGATGCCGTGGGAAACACACAGCAAGGAAATGTTTTACAAACTTTAGTTGCGACTCATTATCAGGTTATTTTAGAAGATAAAAATAAATCAATTGAACTTTACAAAAAACACGCTTTTATTCCAGGGGAAGAAAATCTTCCCGGGGGAGAGAAGGGAACACATCAAGATATACGGTTGTTAAATTTGCGACAACATATCGAAAAACTTAATCAAGAATCCCAAGGGAAGTTAAATAATTTATTGTTGGATGAGTTTAGTAAGCGGTTGGGTATTAAATATGAGGAAGTCCAATTAACTGGGAAGTCTAAGAAGCGTGTTTTGAACATTCAAGATATTGAAGAATTAAAGCCTTTTCACTGGGGTTATCATTTTGATAAGGTTTTAGCAAGAGGTGGTTTTGATGCAATTATTACTAACCCACCTTGGGAAATATTTAAGCCCCAAGCAAAGGAATTTTTCGCCCAGCATAGTGAACTGGTAACGAAAAACAAAATGGATATTAAATCTTTTGAAAAAGAACAAAAGCAGCTTTTAAAAGATGAAAAAATTGCTACAGCTTGGTTAGAATATCAGAGTGAATTTCCCCATGTCAGTGCTTACTATCGTTCAGCAGAACAGTATAAAAATCAGATTTCTGTTGTGAATGGTAAAAAGTCTGGTACAGATATTAATTTATATAAATTATTTGTAGAACAATGCTTCAACCTTTTACGTTCTGGTGGTGAATGTGGCATTGTGATTCCTAGCGGTATTTACACTGACTTAGGAACTAAACAACTACGAGAAATGTTGTTTAATCATACTCAAGTTACTGGACTATTCTGCTTTGAGAATCGCAAAGAGATTTTTGAAGGAGTTCATCGTAGTTTTAAGTTTGTTGTACTTACCTTTGAAAAAGGTGGAATAACCCAAGAATTCCCTGCTGCTTTTATGCGTCATGATGTTCAGGAGTTAACAATATTTCCTGGTAATGATAGTTTAAAGATTACTGTTGATTTAGTGCGGAAATTATCACCTGATTCTCTTTCTGTGATGGAGTTTAAGAAAGAGGTAGATATTAATATTGCTGAAAAAATGCTCAAGTTTCCTTTACTTGGTGAAAAGATAAACGGTAAGTGGAATTTGCGGTTAACTCGTGAATTTGATATGACAAATGATAGCAAGTTATTTCAGCAGCAACCAGGGAAGGGGAAATTACCACTTTACGAAGGGAAAATGATTCATCAGTTTATTCACCTTTATGCTCAACCCAGGTATTGGGTAGATGAACAGAAAGGGAGAAAAGCGTTATTAGGCAAGAATGGGATTGATGACGGTCAAGATTTAGATTATCAAAGTTATCGTTTAGGATTTAGGGATGTTGCTCGAAATACAGATATTCGTACAATGATATCAGGGATTATCCCGCCTCATATTTTTGTGGGTAATACACTAATTATTTCACAGCCATTAAGAAATCTAAATGAGTTAATTTTTATCTGTGCCATATTCAATAGCTTTACTTGTGATTTTATGATTCGCCAAAAAGTAACTGCACATTGTAATATGTTTTATGTATACCAACTACCAGTACCACGCTTAACAGAAGGAGATAAATACTTTAACGACATAGTACAACGTACAGCTAAACTTATTTGTACCACACCAGAATTTGACGAACTCGCCCAAGAAGTAGGACTAGAATCTCATAAAAATGGCGTAACCAACGAAACAGAACGCGCCCAACTGCGTGCAGAACTAGATGGAATCATAGCCCATGTTTACGGTTTAACAGAAGCAGAATTTAGTTATATTCTCACCACATTCCCCATTGTTCCCGAACCAGTCAAACAAGCAGCATTAGCAGCTTACCGCACCTTTGCACCCCTGACTGGAGATGCAGAAATTATCGAATTAATTCAACAGGGAGAAGGGGCAAAAATCGAGTTCAAATCAACAGCCCGTTGGAATTTACGCGATAATAAACAAGATAAAGTAATGGAACATGAAATCGTTAAAACTGTTGCGGCATTTTTAAATGCAGATGGGGGAACATTATTAATTGGAGTAAATGACGACGGCGAACCCTTGGGCTTAACAAATGACTATCAAACATTGAGAAAACAAAATAACGACGGCTATATGCTGTTTTTAAATAATGATTTACTGTTAAGAGAAATAGGTAAAGATAGTGGTACACTATTCCAAATTACCTTTCATCAAGTAAGTGGACAGGATGTATGTCGAGTAATTGTTAAACCTTCACCCAAACCTGTATATGTAAAAGTTAAAGATAATAGCGGTAGAGAAGAAGAGGTATTTTACCTTCGCAGTAATAACTCCAGCGTTAAACTTTCAACCAAAGAAGCTGTAGAATATAGTAAAAATCGGTGGGGGTAAATTTTATTGTGCAAAGATTTACAGGATCAAAATAACTATGGATTAATAAACTTGCAGATCGCACAGAGCGCAAAAGGGGCGATCGCACTAGGGCTGCGGCACCCAGCAGACGGGGAATAAATTAAGCGTCTGATAGCCAAAGTCCACTAAAAGTGGACTATTAGGTTACATAGGATACTCTGTGTAACCCATAACCCGATTTATAATGTTATATTTAACACTTATTCAGTCGGATTCATCCGACTTCCGCTTTTAGACGGGGGTTTCTAACCCCCGGCTCCCTGAGCAGATCCCATTGTCACATATAGGACTCCTATTCGATTTCTGAACAATTTCTGTTCCCTGTTCCCTGTTCGGTGTGTTCCCTTTCCTCACTGATAATTTCTCAACTCAAATAGGATGACTATAGTATCGAATTTACACCGGCGATGCGATCGCTGATCTTGTCACGAATTATCATTT
Source organism: Anabaenopsis sp. FSS-46 (assembly GCF_029891665.1). Classification (NCBI taxonomy): domain Bacteria; kingdom Bacillati; phylum Cyanobacteriota; class Cyanophyceae; order Nostocales; family Nodulariaceae; genus Anabaenopsis; species Anabaenopsis sp. FSS-46. The sequence goes on from NZ_JANQDG010000040.1 coordinate 8,348, forward strand.
AAAATATAGTAGAGTTCTAAAAAAAGTGATATGAAAGCAGAATTAACTGCCATCATTGAAAAAGCAACGGAAGGAGGATACTGGGCAATTTGTCCAGAAATTCCCGGTGCTAATGGACAAGGTGAAAGCATAGAAGAAGCCAAAGAAAACTTAAAACTTGCTATTCAAATGATTTTTGAAGATCGTGTCGCAGATATCCGCAGGGGACTAACAGAGGAATCAATAGAAGAGACTATTTCAATTCCATGAAACGTAAGGAATTAGAACAAAAGTTACGGTGCTTCTCATTCTCTGTGGATTAACCCTGAAACCGGAGTCATTGAAGCTGTACCAAGACATACAGAAATTAAGGAATTGTTAGCTCAGAAAATTCTTAAAAGCTTAAATGCTGAATAGGCGATGGCAAAAAGCGAAAACAACCGCGAAACTGCCGATTAATGTGAATCAGCGATCGCACATTATGGAAGCGATTATTTTTACTTTTGTATTAGTGGAAATCTACTATTAACCTTGGGTACGTCAAAATCTGCTAGAAAGTCCGGTGATCTTAAAATTGGCAGCGATCGCGAAGCGCTGCTGCAAGCAGATCGCATATTATGGAAGGGATAATTTTTACTTTTGTATTAGTGAAATCAACTATTAACCTTGGGTGGTTCAAGGGTATCGAGGGTTTTGAGGTCATAGGTAGCCTGGAGGACCAGCCAAGAATTAGCATCACCACCAAAGTAGCGGGCGAGGCGTTCGGCGGTATCCGCAGTGATTGATCGTTGTTCGTCCAAAATCTCTTGAATTTGCGATGGGGGAAGGTGCAAGGCTACACCAAGGGCTTCTGCACCCATCTCCAGGGGTTTGAGAAAGTCTTCCCGGAGAATTTCACCGGGATGCACGGGTCGCATTTTATTAATTGGTCTATTCATAGGTTGATTACGTCCCTTTTAGTGATAGTCAATAATCTCCACATCAACGGAGCCCCATTATGTCCAGCGAAAACAAAGGCGAAACTGTCGATTAATGCGAATACTGTACTGACCCTTACGATCGCCTTTCAAAGCTTCTAGTTGATTTCCCGGCGGAGAACTCAAGAAATCAATGGTCTGAGCCGCATCCAGTTGGGTTAACTTACGGATGGCGATGTCCTTGAATGCACGGAATTTAGGTGGATCTCCCCCCTCAAACAGTAAGCGGGTCTGTTTGCAAGCGAAGGATTGAATCATTCGATCACCGGGTAATCAGTTATGAATCTTGGTCAAAGGTAATTGTTTTTACCCAAACCCTAGGGTGTTTCCTTTATGGGTTACTGTTTACAAGTTTTGAAGAAATTCCTTCTTACATTATACCCCCAAGGACCAGCCCCCCCTCCCCATCCTGATCTACCAGGAAGTTGCCCCTGCCGATAACCAAATTTGAGTACTCCGCCCGTACCCGTCTCGGCCTTTTCCCTAACTTGTGTAGGCCATAACCAAGTACCTCCCCTTCTCCAGCCCACTCTATCTCCAAAGGCTTTCCAGACTTCTTGATTATACTCCCCAGTACCAACCTCGTTTTCCTTTTCCTCGACTAATCTCTCATGAATATCGTTCTGTACGGAAAAACCAAAATGTCTTTCGCTATGTTTTAACCACAAGTCGTCGATGATACGAAAATCCTTACAGGAAAAATTCTCAACGCTTTTTAAATCTAACCATCCTTCCTTTTCCCGATTCGCCACTGCTAACATTACCTGAAGTGTTTCTATATCCGCCTCTTTCCACTTACCTACTGCTAGGAGTTGTTCCAGGTTGGCATATTGAGGAGGTACATCTGGGGAATTTGGTATTGGGTCAATAGGAGGAGGAATTAAAATATTTATTACTTCATGCACAAGTAACACTGCAGCCACTATAAATATAAATCGTCCCACTGCTAATACTAGCATTTTTAGTGATATTGGTGGATTGTTTCCGTCCCGTTTTAGTTCTTTGATAAACTCTGATACATTCTTTGTTCTGTCCCTTGGTTCTAAAGCCATTCCTTTTAATATGGCATCATTCACGCTTTGATTAATTTGGGGATTGTAACTCTTAGGTGCTGGGAGTGGTTCCCTTTCGTATTTACGATTTAATGCTGGTACTGGTGATGTTCTTCCCTGCTTTTGCAATCCATCGGCGGTTAACAGATAATATAATGTGGCTGCTAGGGCGTATACATCCGTATGGTGTCCAAAGTTACCTCTGGTTTGATATTGTTCTATGGGTGCATAACCTTGAGTCAGAGAACTACTCATACTCCCAGTAGCTATCATTCTCGCCAATCCAAAATCTATTAAAACTGCTTCTTGCTGATTTTTCCTTAACAGGATGTTATCTGGCTTCACATCCCGATGTAAATAATCCTGTTGATGAATATACTCTAATGCCTGTCCGATTTGGTTAATATAAATTAAAGCGTCTTTTTCTGTTAGTTGTCCCTTGGTTTCCACATATTTGGATAGTGACACCCCATCTATATACTCCATGACTACGCCAAAAAGTTGCCCTTCCTGAATCACTTCATAAACTTTCACCACATGGGGATGATTGAAACGACTAACAGTTACTGCTTCGTTAATAAACTTGATCTGCTGATCTGAAAAATCACTCCGTAACTGCATTGTCGGGTTGAGGGTTTTAATGGCAAATATTTCCCCGCTTCTGGTATCCTTAGCCTTATAGGTAATACCAAAGCCACCACTCCCCAATACCTGCTCAATGGTCAATCTACCGTTATTAATTAGCTGCCCTGGTTGCCAGATAATCATATCAGTCCGGTCAATTTTGACATGATTATAACATTAGATCACGGAATTTCTTTGATAAATTCCGGGGATCTGAAAATTGGCAGCGATAGCGAAGCGCTGCTGCAACCAGATCGCACTAGGGCTGCTGTACTGAGCAAATCCATTGTATAGTATCGAATTTGCACTGGCGATTGCTTTTTGTTATGGTAGTTATTAGAACATATTGTCTTTGGTTAACGTTTAATAGTGATCCGTTGACAAGTCAGAAGTATTACACAGTCATCAATCATTAGTTATTGCTCAACACTTAACCTATTTAATCTGACCTTTGATGACGATTTAACACAAATGTTAATAATTTAGATTCTGCCCGAAAGTTAGTTTTCTGCAAAGCCTGAATTGCTGATGAAATTTCTACTAAATTTAGACTAGCTGCTACATCTAAAATACCCAATAAACCAGTGACTTTTAATTTCTTTTGTTGTGCTGCTTTACGAGCAGCTTTTTCATCCAAAATAATTAAATCTGCCCGTAATTGTTCCGCTAACATAATAGCCTCTTTTTCACCGGGATGAAGATGCTTTAACATTGGATCATCCAACATAGTAACTGAGCAAATTTCCAACCATTTTGGTGGTGTATTCATCCAACTTTGTACTTCTGTAGGTGAGCCTTTTGCAGTTAATTCTTTATAAACAGAACAGGGAACTAAAATTTTACCAAATAGCTGGGGAAGAAGTTCAATTTTTCCAATAATAACTAAATAACAAATTGGCGACGTATCTGCAATAACAATCATTGAGATAAAACCTGATTTATATTTTGGATATCTTGTTCTAAATCTTCTTCTGTATAATCAAGAACAGCATCAGATTCTTGAAGAAACTGTTCTGTTTCCCAGCGGTCAGCAAACTTGAGTAATTCTTGAACTTGTGCAGAAGTCATAATCCCACCTCTATAGGCTTCTAATGCTATGGCTTCTAAAATTTTCTGAGGTAAATCTTGCCAGCTTTTTTGTAACTGGTTGCCGATATCTTCTGGCAGTTCAATGGTAATTTGCATATCAATACATTAATTATTGTTAGTCTGCTGTTTGATGCCTCTGTTCATATTCTAATTGCTATTTCTCATCTATTACGAAATTTACACGGGCGATGGCTACAACTTACCCTAGGCGATCGCGAAGCGCTGCTGCAAGCAGATCGCATTATCACATAGTATCGAATTTACACGGGCGATGCGATCGCTGATATTGTCACCAATTATTATTTAAAATGGGGTGAGGGTGCGGTAAATCAGGCGATCGCCTGTATTTTACTCCCCAATCTCAGCTATTCTGGTGTATAAACAAATTCTAAAGCTCTTTTGAATGCTGCGGCGTTTTTAAAGTGAATCTGTGGTTTTTCTACCAGTCCTAAATCAATCACCTCAGCTAATTTCTTGGGAATATTTGCATCCCTTTCTAGAATTGGTATAGGCTTATTTTCTAAGATTGATAACAGGGGATCCTTGGTAAAATTTCTGGCATAACTACCTGTGAGCATATTATACAAGGATGCTGCTACTGCCCACACATCTGCTTCTGGCTGTACATACTTGAAGTTTAACAGCTGTTGACGACACATAAAACCTGCGCTTCCCGCTTTTGTCCCTGTCAGGGAATGTCCACTTAACCCAGCTAAATCAAAGGCTTTGGCTAAACCATAGTCAGCAATTTTAGCTGTAACTTGATTACCCTGACGAGTGAGTAACATATTCGCAGGTTTTAAGTCTCTATGGACTAATCCCTTACCCTTGCCAATTCTACCATCCCTTAATCTGACATTGGGGATTTCCGCACTATGGGTATATACCAGTCCATCCAGAATTTGCAGGATGATGGGAACAGCAATATTAATGGGCAGTTTACCACCATATTTCTCCATTAAATCGGCAACACTGCCTGCATTACAATATTCCATCGTTAAAAATAAAATTTCTTGAAAATACCCATAGGTTTTAAATTTCACTACATGGGGATGTGATAAAGCCATCATATTCTCTGCTTCCCGTGAAAAATTCTGGATGGCTTTTTGATTCCCCATGTGGGCTGGTAACATCACCTTGATGGCTATAGGTTCCCCGGTATTTTCATCTTTTGCTTTATAAACTTCTCCAAATCCTCCTTTACCTAGTAGTTTAATATCTCTATATCCCTTGAGCGGTAGTAATTCTGGTTGTTGTTCCTTAGCAGCTAATCCTAACCACTCTTTAATAATTTCTCGGAAGTTAACCGGTGGTGCATCGGGGGGATTTAGGTTAGTAGAATCGGAATCAACGGATATATCTATTTGGGCTGATGGGTATTGAATGCTGACATGAAATACCGTATTTCCCAGTTTGATTTTGTCTTGATTTTGTAGGTCGTATTCGGGAAAGTTTAATTTTGTCCCCTGTTCTGGCGTGTGATCTGGTGACCTTTGACCAATCTTTGATCCGTTAACATAAGTACCATTTAAACTGCCAAAATCCCTAATTCTCACATGGGGAGGATTAATGTCTAATAAACAATGATATCGAGATACAGTAATGTGTTCTGTGTCACTTGGCAACTGAATGTTACACTCAGAGCTTCTACCTATAATACAGGTGGTGCGCTCTGTGAAAGTATATTGTTGCCCTTGTAGTTTGCCCTGTGTAAGAGTTAAGGTAATTTCACTAGGCATAATGTGAGAATTGATTTTACCTTGACTATTTTAAAAGTAAGATGAAGAGGTTGTAAATGTTTTGGTGTGGGTGATCATATTTGCTCATACCATGGGTATTTGCTGTCCCCGGTTGATGGAAAATTCCTCAGTGTCCTACTAAGAGACTGGGAGGGGCGATCGCGAAGCGCTGCTGCAAGCAGATCGCCTACAGCAGTCTGGCTTTAGAATAGAAGAATAAAATACAAGTCAGAATTAACAGTAAGGTGAATATGCGATTACTACACACAATGCTCAGAGTAGGTAACCTAGAAGAGTCTTTGAAATTTTACTGCGAACTCCTGGGGATGAAATTGTTACGCCAAAAAGACTACCCCGGTGGGGAATTTACCTTGGCGTTTATCGGCTACGGCGATGAAAGCCAAAACACCGTGATAGAATTAACTTATAATTGGGGAGTAGAAAAGTACGACTTAGGTAACGCCTATGGTCACATCGCCTTGGGTGTAGATGATATTTATACCACTTGTGAGGCAATTAAACAACGGGGCGGTAAGGTAACCCGGGAACCAGGACCGATGAAACACGGTTCTACAGTTATTGCTTTTGTAGAAGACCCAGATGGATATAAAATTGAACTAATTCAGATGGGAAGGGTCAGCACCTAGATAAGATAGTCTGTCAGGGATGGGCGGCTTTGGGTCTGACACTCATCGGCTACAATTGCTCAGGAAATTCCTCCCAATCTTCACCCCATGACAAGAGTTTTATCCTAACTGTATGGGAAGTGGTGACTGGCAAAATCATTAAAATAATTGAGGATGACTAAACAAGATTTTCATCCTAGGCTAATTACAGAGGAGACGGCCAGAGCGTCAGAAACCTGCGCCCGACCGTCACCCAAAACTCATAGATTAAAACTTTTCTGAACCAACCCAATCTCAAATCCTTAAAGATGCAGCCTACAGATCCCAATAAATTTACTGATACAGCCTGGGAAGCGATTGTCAAATCTCAGGATATAGTGCGTGGATATCAACAACAACAATTAGAAGTAGAACATTTAATTATAGCCCTTTTACAAGAACCTACCAGTTTAGCTGTGCGGATATTCACCCGCGCTGAGGTTGATCCCCTGCGGTTACAACAGCAGTTAGAAGCTTTTACCAAGCGTCAACCCAAAGTTGGGAAAAATGATCAGCTTTATCTGGGGCGCTCTCTAGATATCTTACTAGATAAGGCAGAAGAAACCAGGCTAAGAATGGAGGATGGTTATATCTCAGTAGAACACATCATTTTGGCTTTTGCCGATGATGAACGGATTGGAAAACGGATTCTCAAAAGTTTTGACACAGATAGCGCTAAGTTAGCAACTCACATTAAAAGTGTTCGCGGTACCCAAAAGGTAACAGACCAAAACCCAGAATCTCGCTATGAAGCACTACAAAAATTTGGCAGAGATTTAACTGAACAAGCAAAAGCAGGAAAATTAGACCCGGTAATTGGGAGAGATGACGAAATTCGCCGGGTAATTCAGGTATTATCTCGCCGTAGTAAGAATAACCCCGTGCTGATTGGGGAACCAGGGGTGGGTAAAACTGCGATCGCCGAAGCTCTAGCACAGCGTATGGTTAATGGCGATGTCCCGGAATCTCTAAAAAATCGTCAATTGATTTCCTTAGATATTGGTAGTTTAATCGCCGGGGCGAAATTGCGGGGGGAATTTGAAGAACGCCTGAAAACAGTTCTCAAGGAAGTCACCGAGTCTAACGGTCAAATTGTCCTATTTATCGATGAACTACACACCGTTGTCGGTACTGGTTCCAATCAACAAGGAGCTATGGACGCGGGTAACTTACTCAAACCCATGTTAGCTCGGGGAGAATTACGCTGTATTGGAGCGACCACCTTAGATGAATACAGGAAATTTATTGAAAAAGACGCAGCTCTAGAACGCCGTTTTCAGCAGGTTGTCGTCGGTCAACCCAGTGTAGAAAATACCATTTCTATTCTCCGGGGGTTAAAGGAACGGTACGAAGTTCACCACAATGTCAAAATTTCTGACTCAGCTTTAGTCGCCGCTGCTACTTTGTCCGCCCGTTATATTGCTGACCGCTTTTTACCAGATAAGGCCATAGACTTGGTAGATGAAGCCGCGGCTCAATTGAAAATGGAAATTACCTCTAAACCAGCGGAATTAGAAGCCATTGACCGCCGCTTGATGCAGTTGGAAATGGAAAAGCTATCTTTGGCGGGGGAAGAAAAGGAAACCGCCCCAGCTAGGGAGCGCTTTGAGCGCATTGAACAAGAAATTGCCACTTTGACGGTAAAACAGCAAGAGTTTAATGAACAATGGCAAGGGGAAAAACAGTTATTAGAGGCTATTAGTAGCTTAAAAAAAGAAGAGGACGCTTTGCGGGTGCAAATTGAACAGGCAGAAAGAGCCTATGATTTGAATAAGGCAGCCCAGTTAAAGTATGGTAAACTCGAAGGGGTGCAACGCGATCGCGAAGCTAAAGAAGCCCAACTATTAAAAATTCAAAGCCAAGGCTCTACATTATTGCGCGAACAAGTCACCGAAGCTGACATCGCCGAAATTGTCGCTAAGTGGACTGGTATACCGGTGAATCGCCTCTTAGCCTCGGAACGCCAAAAACTCCTAAAACTCGAACAACATTTACATCAACGGGTAATTGGACAGCAGGAAGCAGTGACCGCCGTATCCGCAGCCATTCGTCGCGCCCGTGCGGGAATGAAAGACCCCGGCCGTCCCATTGGTTCATTCCTGTTTATGGGACCCACAGGGGTAGGTAAAACTGAACTAGCGAGGGCTTTAGCGCAGTTTCTCTTTGATTCCGATGATGCTTTGGTGCGTTTGGATATGTCCGAGTATATGGAAAAACACTCTGTATCTCGCCTGGTGGGTGCGCCTCCAGGATATGTGGGTTATGAGGAAGGGGGTCAACTTTCCGAAGCTGTGCGCCGTCACCCCTATTCCGTGGTGCTACTAGATGAAGTCGAAAAAGCCCACCCCGATGTATTTAATATATTGCTGCAAGTTTTAGATGATGGGAGAATTACTGACTCTCAGGGTAGAGTCGTAGATTTTCGGAATACCGTCATAGTCATGACTAGTAACATCGGTAGCGAATATATTTTAGATGTGTCTGGGGATGAGAGTAAGTATGAAATGATGCAAAAACGGGTCACAGATGCACTGCGATCGCACTTCCGCCCAGAATTTCTCAACCGGGTAGATGATATCATCCTCTTCCACCCCCTGAGCCGTGCAGAAATGCGCGACATCATCCGCATCCAACTAAAAAGGGTAGAAAACCTCTTACAAGAGCAGAAAATCTCCTTTGACATATCCGCCGCCGCCTGTGATTATTTAGTAGAAGTAGGCTATGACCCAATTTACGGCGCACGTCCTTTAAAAAGAGCAATTCAGCGAGAAGTAGAAAACCCCCTAGCTACCAAATTACTAGAAAATACCTTCATCCCTGGAGACACTATTTACATCGATAAACAAGACCAGGGTTTAAGCTTTAGTAAAACAGTCCCCCTCAAAGTGACTATTTCACCATCAACCCTCACAGTATTAGAGTCAAAAACCCAGTAAAAAGCTCTGTTCTCCCCTAGGGTAGACCTAAGTATCTCAGCCAAGATACGGAAATCCGAATCATACCATGGGGGGGAAACAATGCCCAAATTACGGTGCAATAGCCGGGACTATACCTTTAAAATTCTATAGGTAGGAATCTCTAAATCCTGCTGACAGCTAAAATCAGATATTAACATCAAATTTACCAGTCATGCTCGAACAAGGCACAATCAGTATTCATACTGAAAATATTTTTCCCATTATCAAAAAGTCCCTGTACTCAGACCATCAAATCTTCTTCCGGGAATTAGTATCTAACGCCGTTGACGCCATCCAAAAGCTGAATATGGTATCCCGTGCTGGGGAATTTAGCGGCGATATCGGTGAACCAGAAATTCAAATTACCATCGATAAAGGTAAAAAAACCCTAGCCATCAGTGATAATGGCATTGGTATGACCGCCGAAGAAGTGAAGAAATATATCAATCAGGTGGCTTTCTCCAGTGCTGAAGAATTTATTCACAAGTATGAAGGTAAATCAGACCAACCGATAATTGGTCACTTTGGTTTGGGTTTTTACTCCTCCTTTATGGTGGCGCAAAAAGTAGAAATTGATACACTGTCCTATAAAGAAGGAGCCCAAGCTGTTCACTGGACCTGTGACGGTTCCCCAGCTTTTACTTTAGATGAGTCCACCCGCAGCACACGCGGTACTACTATTACTCTCACCCTCCAAGGAGAGGAAGAAGAATTTTTAGAAGCAGCACGAATTAGGAATCTTGTCAAGACTTATTGCGACTTCATGCCAGTACCGATTAAACTGGAAGGTGAAGTTTTGAATAGGCAAAAGGCACCTTGGCGGGAGTCTGCTCATAACCTCACTCAGGAAGATTATTTAGAATTTTATCGCTACTTGTACCCCTTTCAGGAGGAACCGCTGTTATGGGTGCATTTAAATACTGATTACCCCTTTATTATTAACGGGATTTTGTATTTCCCTAAAATGCGCCCCGATGTGGATGTGACTAAAGGACAAATTAAGCTGTTCTGTAATCAAGTTTTTGTCAGCGATAACTGTGAAGAAATTATACCCCAGTTTCTTATGCCCATGCGGGGTGTAATTGATAGTACAGATATTCCTTTGAATGTCTCCCGCAGTGCATTACAAGGCGATCGCACAGTGCGCAAAATCGGCGACTATATAGCCAAGAAAGTAGGCGATCGCCTCAAAGAATTATACCGCGACCACCGCGACCAATACATCAACGCTTGGAAAGACCTCGGCACCTTTGTAAAATTCGGTGTTCTCAACGACGAGAAATTTAAAAAACAAATCGAAGACATCATCATCTTCCGCACCACAGCCAAACTGGAAGAAAAAGCCGAAACCCCCACATCAGAAGGGGATGCGTGGGAAACTACCACCTCAAACTCATCTGCGCTACCATACACAACCCTGAAAGAATACCTGGAACGTAACGAAGAACGCCATAAAAACCGCGTATTCTACAGCACCGATGAAACCAGTCAATCCGCATATATAGAACTTCACAAAAACCAAGGGTTAGAAGTCCTATTTATGGACTCATTCATCGACACCCACTTTATTAACTTCCTAGAGCGGGAATATTCCGATGTGAAATTTACCCGGGTAGACTCCGACCTAGATAATACCCTGCTAGACCAAGACAAAACCGGGGAAATAGTTGACCCCAAAACCAACAAAACCAAGAGCGAGACCATTAAAGAACTCTTTGAAAAATCCCTCAACAAACCCAAGGTTAACATCCGCACCGAAGCCTTAAAATCAGAAGACCCCCAAGGAACACCACCCGCAATGGTACTCTTACCAGAAATTCTGCGTCGTATGCGGGAAATGAGCGCCATGATGCAACAACAAAATGTAGAATTCCCCGAAGACCATATTTTATTGGTGAATACCGCTCATCCTCTGATTCAAAACCTAGCAAATCTCAACCAAGGTAGTATTATTCAGGGAGATGGTCAATCATCTACAGAGCCATTAGTTACCATGATTTGTCAACACGTCTATGATTTAGCCCTCATGACTCAAAAAGGATTTGACCCCCAAGGAATGAAATCCTTTGTTGAACGCTCCAATGAAGTGCTGACTAAGCTGACAGAACAAGCCAGCAAATAGAAACACACGCCCTTTTGGGGACTACAATAGAAAGGTTGTATTCAAATAGAAACTTGGAGATAGTTGCTATGTCTCGTCGCTGCGAATTAACTGGTAAAAAAGCTAACAATGCCTTTGACATTTCTCACTCTCACCGCCGTACCAAACGCCTACAACACGCAAATCTACAAAATAAGCGTGTTTGGTGGGACGGTGGTAATCGCTGGGTAAAAATGAAGCTCTCCACCAAAGCCATCAAAACCCTAGAAACCAAAGGCTTAGAAGCCATGGCTAAAGAAGCCGGAATTAATCTTAATCATTACTAAGCTGTGAAAAAAGGTATCAAGTACAAGATTTAATTTTTACTATTTACCTGAGAGAGAATACTTATACCCCCCAAGTGGGGGTTTTTTCAATTTGGGACAATCGCTAAATTATCAAGCTAATCAACGAATAATTACTTAATATATAATGTGCTAAAATTTTTAGATATTCAGCAACAGCACTTAATTATTTTTACTCGCTACCCAGAACCAGGTAAGACCAAAACCCGACTTATACCTGCTTTGGGTGCTGTGGGTGCTGCCAATTTACAACGGCAGATGACAGAACATACAATACTTCAGGTGCAAGCACTACAAAAAACTATTCCTATATCCTGGGAAGTACGTTTCACCGGTGGTAACTTGCAACTGATGGCAGATTGGCTAGGGGATGATTTACTCTACCATACCCAAGGACAAGGAGATCTAGGCTCCCGCATGGGGCGATCGCTAACTCAGTCCTGGCAATCTGGCGCTCAAAAAGTAATTATTATTGGTGTAGATTGTCCCGGAATCAATGCTCACATTCTCACCCAAGCCTTTGAGCAGCTACACACTCATGACCTGGTATTGGGTCCGGCCATTGACGGCGGTTATTACTTGATTGGCTTGTGTCGTCCCTTCCCAGAATTATTCTTTAATATCGATTGGGGAACTTCTCAAGTCTTACAACAAACAATGAATATTGCTGAAAACCTGAAAATATCTGTTTCTTTCCTACCTCCTTTAGGTGATGTGGATCTTCCAGAGGATTTAGCGATTTGGCAACAATATTCAGGTAACTTTAAATAGGAAAATTACTTTCATACACGAAAAATAATTATGACTAATCGTCTTGCTGCGGGGAATGCTGCTTTGACACTCAAGGTAGTGGGGATAATTTTACTTTTGTCCTTCTTCCTAGAGTTTTTAATTGTGATTTTACCCTTCCAACCCACCGATCCGGGATGGCAAATCAATTTAGCTACCTCATTAGTTGACAGAGGTATTGTACCTTTAGTGGGTATAGGAATGCTATTCGCCAGTTATTGGGCTGATACTGTTCATCATAGCGATGGCCCCAAACCTATAGATATCAGACTTCCTATCTTGATACTCTCCAGTATTTTAGGGTTAATTTTCCTCTTAATTTTCCCCTTACACTTGAATAATGTCCGACAAGCGAGCGCCAACAGTCTCGGCCAAATCCGCCAAGAAGCTCAACAAGCAGAAAATGAAGTTAACAATCGGTTATCCCAATTCCAAGCCCAAATCAACAATGAGCAAGGAAAAGCTCAATTAGAACAACTGCGCAACCAAGTGAGAAGTCAGTTTACCGAGCTGCTCAAAAATGACCAAACATACCAACAAGCACTCAATAACCCTCAACTTCCCGCACAACAGAAAGAATTACTCAAGAAATTTAAAGCCAATCCCTCAGAACTCGAGACTTTTATCGCCCAGCAAACAGACCCCCAAGCACAAGCAAATCAAAGATTAACCGAAATTCGCCAACGTCGCGAAGAAGCTGAAAAACAAGCCAGAGGAAACGCTTGGAAGTCTGGACTGCGAATTGGTGTGAGTAGTTTGCTCTTATCCCTGGGATATATCATTATTGGTTGGACAGGTTTAAGAAGGATGAAACATATCTCGGTCACTGGTGAAGATAAATATTATTAACTTAATTTTCACAAAAAAAACCCCCGCTCAGTGACAAATTAAGATCCTTCTTTAGCTGTAATCTAAGACTTACAGAATTTTCAGCAGCTTTTCACTCAGCGCGATAGGATCAGTAGTATATTAGAGACTTGCAATAATGGTTTACAAGTCTCACACATCCCATCCCCCATGTTCTTCCTTAGTCAATCTCTATATGCACCCGACTAGAAAAATGCTGTTTCCTGAGCAGCAAGTGTATATTTTTACAGCATTATTCCAGATGCTAGCAATCTTTACCCTCTAGCTAAAGTATGAAATATTACAATTAACTCTTGAGAATTTGATAAGTGTGCTGGTATGAATAGCAATCACAAAAATTCTAGTAATCTCAAACAGGAGCATAGAGACTGGGGAATTAATCAGCTAAAACAAGACTTAAAAAATGACCTAATTGCCGGTTTATTAGTAGTTATTCCTTTAGCAACAACTATTTGGCTAACTATTACCATTGCTAATTGGGTAATCAACTTCCTGACTAAAATTCCTAAACAACTCAATCCCTTTGACGGACTCCAACCTATAGTAGTAAATATACTGAATTTAGCAGTGGGGCTGGCAGTCCCTTTACTAAGTATTCTTTTAATAGGGTTGATGGCTAGGAACATTGCTGGGCGTTGGTTATTGGATTTGGGAGAGCGCCTATTGCAGGCAATTCCCCTAGCAGGGCAGGTATACAAAACTCTCAAACAGCTGTTAGCAACCCTGGTCAAAGATTCCAGCGACAAGTTTCGCCGGGTAATTCTAGTAGAGTATCCCCGAAAAGGAATATGGGCGATCGGCTTCGTTACCGGTAATATCAGTACCGATATTCAAGCTCATATGCCCCGTCCCATGTTGAGTGTGTTTATTCCCAGTACCCCCAATCCTACCACCGGCTGGTATGCCATAGTTCCAGAAGATGAGGTAGTAACTCTATCTATCCCCATAGAAGATGCTTTTAAAGTATTAGTCTCTGGAGGGATTATCGCTGAGAATAAGACTCTACCCCCCCTAGTTATACCTCAGGAGCGCAATATAGAAACACAACCCTGAAAACGGCAAAGTTTCCAGTCAATAGATAGTATGATTATTTGACTTTGCCACCATTGCGGCCATACTCACCTTTCTCATTAGTGCTTAAGCACATACTTCCATGCAAGAACGAAAACCCCAGCAAATTGCCCGTGAATTGGCACTTTTAAGTCTCAGCCAGTTGCCAATTAACCCCAAAAAATTAACAGAAGAGCATCTACCAAAATTAATACTAGCCACAGTCCGCACCCTGAGATCAGAAGTGCAAGATACTCTAGATAATGCTACTGGAGAACTACAACGCAGTAATGATCGCCTCTTAACTAGCCAAACTCGTGCTTCAGACATCGATACAGCCAGAAACCTCCTGAAAGAGGCGATTAACTACACCCAAACCGCTATCAATCAACTGGGAGCCGCAGTTGAGTTCCCAGAATTGATTCAATTAGCAAATCAAGATAAGGAAGTTGGCAAATATGCCATTAAACTGGTGAAAATAGTCAACGAACACCGAGTGATTATCGATGAACATATTTCCTCAGCTTTAGTAGATTGGCAAGTGACTCGCCTAGCCCAAATAGACCGAGATATTTTGCGGATCGCAGTGGCAGAAATGATGTTTTTCAATCTGCCTGACAGAGTAGCTATTAATGAAGCTGTAGAGCTAGCTAAACGCTACAGTGGAGATGAGGGTCATCGTTTTATTAATGGTGTTCTGCGCCGATTTACCGAACAAAAAGCACCTGTGTAGATTAAAGCGCAAATTTTCCCGCTCCCCAAATATCCTCAAGGGTCTTGAGGATATTTAGTTAAAATCATCAACTAATACTTATAGATATAATGGCTTTTAATTGGTTCCAGCGTCAACATCAGGATTCTTCTGATACCCCAGCCGCCCAAAAACAAGAGGTAACTCCTCCAGTAACAGAACCCCAAGTAGACCCCACAGAAGATTTATTGGCCTTTGCCAAATCTGCTTATAAAAATATCCAGCAAAAACAACAAGCTTCACCAGTAACAACAGCACCAGAAGTCGCAGATGTGGAAGCACAAACAATAGAAACTGTGCTAGACACCGCCCCGGCTGTAGTCAGTGAAGTTGCCCTTACAGCAGAGTTAGATGTGGAAACTGCCAATATAGACTCCCTGAGTCTAGATGCAGCTACACCAGAACCCACAGCCCCCAGTAATTTATCCTTTTTAGAACGGGCGGCCGCAGAACGGCAAGCCAAGCAAGAAAGGCTGATAGCCGGGGCTATTGAAGTGGCTAAACCAGAGGTGGTAACCCCAGCTACCACCGCAGAAACTACCCCAGATCAAGAAGCATTAGCTTTTGATGAAGGTTTTCTCTGGTCAGCAGAAGTATTGGCCGCCCAAGGTAGGCGAGCAGAAGATATTTCTGTGGAGGAAATTACCTGGCTGAAAAAACTCCGGCAAGGTTTAGACAAAACCCGCCGCAATATTCTTAACCAACTTAAGGCAATTGTCGGCCAAGGACCACTCAATCAAGCGGCTGTATCGGAAATAGAAGCCGCACTTCTCCAAGCTGATGTGGGTGTGGAGGCTACAGATTACATTGTCAATACCCTCCAGAAAAAACTGTTAGCAGAGGTAACGCCCCCTGAACAGGCGATCGCCTACCTGAAACAAATTTTGCGCGATATGTTAGACGCGCCACTACAAAAAGCCCCAAGTTTCAGCTTCGCCCCAGAAAAGGAAACTTTGAATATTTGGTTGATTACCGGGGTGAATGGGGCAGGGAAAACCACTACTATCGGCAAAATCTCCCACCTAGCCCAAAAATCTGGTTATAAATGCTTGATTGGGGCGGCGGATACCTTTCGGGCCGCAGCAGTGGAACAGGTGAAGGTGTGGGGCCAGCGTAGCGGTGTGGAAGTAATTGCTAATCCGGGGAAAAATACAGACCCAGCCGCCGTGGTCTTTGATGCGATCGCCGCCGCCCAAGCACGAGAAACGGAGTTACTATTGGTAGACACCGCCGGGCGACTGCAAAATAAGAAAAACTTAATGGACGAACTCGGCAAAGTCCGCCGGATCATCGACAAAAAAGCCCCTAATGCCAAAATAGAATCCCTATTGGTTTTAGATGCCACTTTAGGTCAAAATGGATTGCGCCAAGCTCAAGTTTTCTCCCAAGCCGCCCAACTCACGGGCGTAGTCTTAACTAAGCTAGATGGTACAGCCAAGGGAGGTGTTGCCTTAGCCGTGGTGCAGCAGCTGGGTTTGCCCATTCGCTTTATTGGCGCTGGTGAAGGTATGGAAGATTTGCGTCCTTTTTCTAGTTACGAATTTGTTGAAGCTCTCTTGAGTGGCTAATTGGGATTTTTTTAGTTAATATTTCTTCTGGGTCTGGCTGATTCATCTCCTGTGGGGGATATTTAGATGGAAAATTTGCTATGCTCACAAAGTCGAGGGCACAGACCCCCATTTAGCTGGTGTTTCAGTCGGCAAAAATTGTTTCATCTCCTCAGACATCTGTCTTGGTGTGTTGGTTTTCCCCACATCACGGATTGATAAATCTCAAGGGTGTTGATTTTTGCCCATCCCAGAGTCAAATACAAACAGAACACTCAATAATTAAGGCAAGGAGTAATTGCCTATAAAAGTTACTGCTGGGGATGAGAAACCTGTGAGCAATAATAAAATTAAAATTTTTTTGACTCCAAAGATGTATGATTTGCTAATTAAGTTCTAGAAAAATTAGGGTATTTATATGTTATGAGAGTATTGGCGGATTTTTACCTACTCATTGTTGATGGAAATTGCATCAATATTTAGCTAGAGATATCATAAGCAAATACAATAATTCTCTCTAGTTCGATGTTAAGTCTTGTGACTATTGCTAAAAATATCCACCTTGTCCCAATATAACCTAGCAATTTACTTGATTTATTCAGTAACCTAAACTCTATATTAAGTGCAATCATACCTTTGCCTGTGTCTCAACTGCCCTCTCAACCCACTGATACTAATAGTAGTGCTAAGACGGATGTCACACCAGTTGTGGCACTCAAAGAACTTGTGGAACGGTTGCGCCGAGAACAAAATAAAATCCAAGATTTACTCAGTTCTTTAGGATTTGCCCTCAGAAGTTTCAATAATTTGAACCAGTTTTTACAGCTGATACCACTGATTGCCACTCGAGTCACAGATGCAGATGGTAGTGCTTTATTCCTACATAAACCTAATGGTCAAATTCGCTTAGAGCAACTACACTGGCAGGATAGCCGCCAGCGTAAGAATATCCGCAAAGCTCTAGAAACAGCTAGTAGTCAAATCACACTTCTATCTCATACAGGACCTTTAGCAACAGCTACAGGGATGTTAGATGACCAAATCCATCGCTACTTAGATCCAGATGTGCAAATCTTTGGCACAGCAATTCTCGTCAAGCATACAGAACGGGGTTGGCTTTACGTCCTCAGCCGCGATCCTGAATATAGCTGGACGGATACCAGACAAAAGTTAGTCAGACTGGTAGCAGATCAAACAGCTGTAGCCATTGAAAACGAAGAACTAGCCGTAGAATTGAGGAAAAAAGAGCGCTTAGATCAAGAACTAGAAATTGGGGCAGAAATTCAACGGCGACTTCTACCCCGTCAATGTCCGATTATTCCCGGTGCGACCCTAGCCGCACGCTGTAAACCCGCTAATCGTGTGGGTGGAGATTACTATGACTTTATCCCCACCAATCACAATCAAGTACAGCTAAATGGTAAAACTACCCAGGAAACAAGGGGCTGGGGTTTGGTAATTGGCGATGTCATGGGTAAAGGTGTCCCAGCAGGACTAATTATGACCATGATGCGGGGAATGCTTCGTGGCGAAGTGTTCCATGGTAATTCCCCATGTGTAATTCTGCAAAATTTGAATCGCGTTATGTATGCGGATTTGGAAAATTCCCATCGCTTTGTGACTCTGTTTTACTCAGAATATAATCCTGTAAATCGGGTTTTATCTTATAGTAATGCCGCACACAATCCTCCGTTGTGGTGGCACGCAGCCACGAAAACTATTACCCGCTTGGATACTTTGGGAATGCTGATTGGTTTAGATGCCAATAGCCAATACGAAAATGCCCAGGCACAGTTAGAACCTGGGGATACAGTCATCTATTATACAGACGGGTTGACTGATGCGGCGGCGGCTAGTGGCGATCGCTTCGATGAAGAGAATTTTGTCGCTGCTTTTAATGCCGCTTGCAGGTATTGCAGTGGAGCAGAGGAGATTGTAGATTATTTGTTTGAGCAAGTTCTGGAATTTATCGGTGGTGAAAGGCAAAACACCGATGATATGACATTAGTAGTTCTGAAAATCCATTGACAATCAGCTAATTATCTGCTACAGTTTGCATTTGTGCTGTAGATAGACTGCCAAAGAAGTCATAGCGGTCTAGTGCTTCCAAAATACCCCAGGCATAATTTCCTTGAGCAAAGTAAATTTGTGGATATTCCCGTAACTTTTCCAGTTCACGGCTGTAATTACCCACAACCACACCCAAAGTATTACCAGACAGCATTGATTCATCATTACCAGATGCACCTGCTACTAAAAATCGTTGTATTGGTAGTCCCCACTTCAAAGCACAATAACGAATAGCATCTCCCTTAGAAGCCCGGATAGGCAACAAATCAAGATACATATTATGGCTATAGACTCCTTTAACATGGAGCTTATGCCGCCGCAGATGACGCATAATTTCCTTAAAGCTTAAACATTTCACTTCATCAATAAAGTAACTGACTTTAAACTGACCTTGAGCTTCTGGGGGTTGCAGAGAAACACCCGGTAGTGTCTCCATTGCTTGACGGACAGCCTCAGCATTCCAATGGTAACTAATATGTCTTTGCCAGTTACTATCTGGGACTACCTGGGGTCCATAATAGATTTCAGTACCAGCCGAGACAATCAGCAAATCTAGTCTGGGAAAGTCCCATTCTTCCAACATATCCAAAGAACTTTGCAAATTCCGCCCTGTAGCAATACCCACGCCGGTAGATTGACCTTCCTGATGTACTCGCTCAATCAGTTTGTGTAAAGCTTCTTGGTCGCCTAACAAGGTATTATCAATTTCACAAACCAGAAACCGATCTGCGATCGGTAACCGGTTTTGGTCAGGGATATTCCAATCAGGGAGGTCACTTGCTAAAGCCCTTGGTAGGGGACTCAGCTGAGATTGCACTGGTCGTTGAGATATCTGCTGCACCTGTTCGAGATAACGTTCTACGTGACTAGACCAAGAGAAATTATCCCGCACTCGATGTAATCCATTTTCAGACCAAGTTTGCCATTGTTCTGTATCCGTGATGGCTGTGCGCAGAGCATCCTGGATCTGGGTCACATCTAGAGGATCAATCAACATTCCATTGTGGCAGACCTCCAGGATATCTCGTGGACCACCATCCGATGTGGCGATAATTGGCACACCGCAGGCTGTAGCCTCAATTAAGGTGAGACCAAATGGCTCAGTTAATGCGGGATTGATAAACACTCCCCGTGTTTTCGCCACCAATCGATATAGTTCTGGAACTTCATCAGATGAATGGTGTTTGGGGTAGGCGACGTACCCGTAAAGGTCGTAGCGATCGATTAAGTGAAAAATTTCTGCAAACACATGGCGTGGGTCTGATTCCATGGTGCTGATGTCATCGCGATTTCCTAAAATCAGGACTAAATTTGCTAAATGACGCAACTGTGGATCTTCACCATAAGCTTTCACCAGAGTACCGACATTTTTCTTAATTGCTGGACGAGAAAGCGCCATAATCATCGGCTTTTCCGGATGATTGAGAAATCGTTTTAAATCCTGGTAAATTCCTGGTTCCTGCCAATTTTCTGGAATCGGGTAAAAGTCCTTGAGTGCTACCCCCGGCGGAATGACCACCATTCTATCAGGCTGATAGTGGTCATAAATACCGTACTGCTCGGTGACTTCTTGATGGGTACTAGCGATAACTAAAGCGGCGCTGGCCAAAGTGGTTTCCTCAGCCTCAATTCTGGTACTCATGTGATAAGTACTTTCAATGGTTTCCCTTTTAGTACCCTGGTCTAAAAGTCGTTGTTGTTTCACACGTCCTAAGGAGTGACCAGTATGCACAAGGGGTACACCTAACCAACCAGCAACCCGACAACCTACATAACCAGCATCGGCGTAATGGCTATGAATGACATCGGGTAGTTTTCCCACTTGGCGCAGGTGCTTGAGTAATTCATCGGCAAAATTATCTAAATGCGGCCAGAGAACTTCTTTGCGCAGATAGCGCCGGGGCCCGCAATTAACACGAATAATTTGGGCTTTCTCACCCAGAACTTCTACCGGTTGAGCATAATCGGAACTAACTTTTGGATCATTAATTAAACGAGTTACCAGGTCTACACGTTCTACTTGTGGGTTCGCTGCTAAAGCCTGAGCCAGTTCTACCGCATATTTAATTTGTCCCCCGGTGTCAGCATCTCGCCCTAATTCTAGATTTTTACCGCGAATTAACCCGTGAACACTGACTAGTAGAATATATAATCCTGGGCTATCTGACATTTTGCATCCCTCAATTTTACTGTGTTACAGCCCTGCAAAAGCTTCTTATACACCCGGCTGTTGACTTCTACAGATTAGTGACAAAATTATGCTGATGTTTAAGAATTATAAAACAAATGTGCCAATTTGTAACAACAGTGTCTGAGAGGATGTTTGATAATAAGTTTTCAACAGGTAATTTTTATTTTAGGGAACAGGGAACAGGGAACAGGGAACACACCGAACAGGGAATGGGGAATACACCGAACACACCAAAACAATAAAATCCAGTCCCCTCCCCTGACAGGGGGAGGGTTAGGGTGGGGTGAAACAATAGTTGATACACTAATCATGAGTTGACAAACATCCTCTGAGAACAGCGACAGTACATTAGTTAATGGTGCTGCTGACTGAGTATTACCAACAAAGCGAAATTACCGGTTTTTTGTCGGCGCTGATTCTGATATTAATAAACTAAACAACCAGCAATACTTTCTCGGCTTCCCCTGGGGGGCATTGATCAAAGTAGGCAGCATTGATTACATATAAACTTATGGCGCTCATAGTTCAAAAATACGGTGGTACATCTGTTGGTTCTGTAGAACGTATTCAAGCTGTTGCACAGCGTGTTTACAAGACTGTTAAGGCGGGTAACTCTGTGGTCGTCGTGGTTTCGGCGATGGGTAAAACCACAGATGGACTGGTGAAAATGGCTCAGGAAGTTTCTCGCCATCCCAACCGCAGGGAAATGGATATGTTGCTTTCTACTGGGGAGCAAGTCACTATTGCTCTAGTTAGTATGGCATTGCAAGAAATTGGACAGCCAGCAATTTCTATGACTGGTGGTCAAGTAGGAATTGTGACTGAAGCTGAACATACCCGTGCGCGAATTTTACATATTGAAACCCAAAGGCTGCGTCATCAAATTGCTCAAGGGAAAGTGGTTGTAGTTGCTGGATTTCAGGGTATATCTAGTCTCAGAGATATGGAGATTACTACTTTGGGTCGGGGTGGTTCGGACACCTCCGCTGTGGCTATTGCTGCGGCTATAGGGGCGAATTTTTGTGAAATTTATACCGATGTCCCTGGTATATTGACTACAGACCCCCGCCTGGTAGCAGAAGCTCAGTTAATGGAGGAGATTAGCTGTAATGAAATGCTCGAACTCGCAAGCCTGGGGGCGAAAGTTTTACATCCCCGCGCTGTGGAAATTGCCCGCAATTATGGGGTGCCACTGGTGGTAAAATCTAGTTGGCGTGATGACCCTGGTACTTGGGTAACATCCCCTAAACCCCAAGGGCGATCGCTAGTGAATCTAGAAATTGCCCGCCCTGTGGATGATGTAGAGTTTGATACAGACCAAGCCAAGGTAGCATTGTTGCGCGTCCCCGATAAACCAGGGGTAGCAGCGCGGTTATTTGGCGAAATATCCCGGCAAGATGTAGATGTAGATTTGATTATTCAGTCTATACATGAAGGTAATACTAATGACATTGCTTTCACCGTCACAGCACCGATATTAAAACGCGCGGAAGCGGTAGCATCCGCCATCGCCCCAGCATTGAGAAACCACCCCAACTCTGATGAGGCTGAGGTGATGGTACAGCAAAATATTGCTAAGGTCAGTATTGCTGGGGCGGGAATGATTGGGCGTCCCGGGGTAGCAGCTAAAATGTTCGCGACTTTAGCCGCAGCACAAGTAAATATTCAGATGATTTCTACTAGTGAAGTTAAAGTTAGTTGTGTAGTAGATGCGACAGAGTGCGATCGCGCTGTGGCTGCACTGCGTCAAGCTTTTGAAATTGCAGAAGACCAGGACATTAAGAAACCAGAAGCAATTGCTGTGTTATCTGCTCCCGCAGTGCGTGGTGTCGCCCTCGATATGAACCAAGCACGTCTAGCAATTCGTCAAGTACCCGACCGACCAGGGATGGCGGCCAGGTTATTTGGACTATTAGCACAGCATAATGTCAGTGTGGATATGATTATTCAATCTCAACGGTGTCGAATAGTTGACGGTATTCCTAGAAGGGATATTGCTTTTACTGTCTCGCAGATGGATGGGGAAAGTACACAAAAAATGCTCACTCAAGTGGCAGGAGAATTAGAATGGGGTGAGGTTGTCTTAGATAATGCGATCGCCAAGGTAAGTATCGTTGGTGCAGGGATGGTGGGACAACCAGGTATTGCGGCGAAAATGTTTGACGCTTTAGCCGAAAACCAAATTAATATCCAAATGATTGCTACCTCAGAAATCAAAATTAGTTGTGTTGTAGCACAAGAAGATGGTGTCAAAGCTTTGCAGGTTATTCACAGCGCCTTTGGGTTAGCTGGTACCGAAAAGTTTGTAGTTCCCGCCTAATTATTCATTGAATATCTGCCTAGGTCTTCAGTGATTCATGACTACAATTGCTTTGAAGAAATAGGCATTATTATAAGTGTAATCACTGATAGACTTATGACTAGTAGAATTTTAGATACGCGTTATCACATCCTGGAAGTCCTGAATGTAGAGGAGAAGGTACAAACCTATTTGGCTGAAGATGCTATCGTTCCCGGTCGTCAATTGGTAGTCAAGGAGCTACATCCTGATGGTGATATTCTCCCGGATTTAAATCTGCTGCGAGAGTCATTTCTCCATGAGGGACACAAGTTACAGCAACTTAGTCAGGAACATGACCAAATCCAAAATCTAGTGAGTTATTTTGAAGAAGATGGAAAATTCTATCTAGTTGAAGAATATATTATTGGTAATACCTTAACCAATGAGATTTTACAGGGGATACCTTTAACACAGGAAGAGGTAATTAGTGTTTTATCTCAAGTATTAGAAGTTTTGGTATTTGCACATCAGCGGGGAGTGATTCACCAGAATATTAACCCCGCAAATATCATCCGTCGAGAGTCAGATAAAAAATTAGTTTTAGTTAATTTTGGCGCTATTCCCGAACTGATAACCAATACCGTCGCTAATCTTGAATATGTACCTATAGAACAATTGCGCGGTCAACCTCAATATAATAGTGATATATATGCTTTAGGGATAATTGTCATTGCGGCAATTATGGGTTTAACAGAGCAGGAAATATCAACCTTACAACAGCAGAAAGGGTTGCTAACAGGGGCAATTATTTGGCGGCGGAAAAATATTCAAATTTGTCAGGAGGTAGGAAAAATTTTAGATCAAATGGTACGCTTTGACTATCAGAGGCGATACCAGTCAGTAATTGAAGTTTTAAAAGATATAGAGCAGGTGGAAACTCATGAATTTACTCACAAGCAACTCCCAAAACTTTGGTTAATCCTAGGGGGAATAGGTTTTATAGGGATAGTGACAGTATTGACGTTGGTTTCATCACTGATAACTATTGCTTCTCCAGTAAAATTTGAGCAAGTATACCAGGAGGGATTGAGAAAATATCAAGAGGGAAACTATCAATCTGCAGTTGAGAATTTTACCCAAGCTATTAGACTAGACTCAAGCAATTATCAGGCTTATAAGAGCCGTGGAAATACATTTTACCGGTTGGGAAACTATCAGCAAGCAAAGATAGATGCTACTAAAGCTATTGAATTAAACCCAGAAAATGCTGATGCTTACTATGATAGGGGATTTTCTTTATATGGATTGGGTAAATACCAAGAAGCAATTACTGATTATACCAAAGCGATCGCCTTAAATTCTCGTCATGCCTATGCTTATTATGGGCGGGGTTTAGCCTTAGTACAGATGAATGACAATAGAAGCGCTAATGAGAATTTTAGCACGGCCATCAGGCTGCGACCTAGTTATATTGAGGCTTATTTACAACGGGGTATTCTCCGCCGTCGTCTGAGAATTTACCAAACCGCTATGGAGGATTTTGATGCTATCATTAAGATTAATCCCGGTGATGCTAGACCTTATTATCAAAAAGGTTTAATTTACGCTAGCAAAAATCAAAAATATGCAGCCATTCGGGAGTATACTCACGCCATTAATCGCTATCCTCAAGCAGTCGCCTATCTCCGACGGGCGGATATGCACAGCGAGTTAGGATATAGATTAAAAGCTGGTGAAGATTATGATCAAGCTTTAGAGCTAAATCCCCGGTGGGGAGCAGCTTATAATCACCGAGGTATTCATCGTCTTTCTTTTGGAAATTACCAAGGTGCAATTGCAGACCATACTAAAGCTATTGAACTCAATTCTCAGGATGTAGCGGCTTACAATAATCGTGGTAATGTTCACCTACAATTGGGAAATTACAAAGCTGCGGATAAAGATTACTCTCAGGCG
This sequence comes from Anabaenopsis sp. FSS-46, assembly GCF_029891665.1. Classification (NCBI taxonomy): domain Bacteria; kingdom Bacillati; phylum Cyanobacteriota; class Cyanophyceae; order Nostocales; family Nodulariaceae; genus Anabaenopsis; species Anabaenopsis sp. FSS-46. Next base: position 33,377 of record NZ_JANQDG010000040.1, read on the forward strand.
ATCGCCATTAATCCTCAATATGGGTTAGCCTATTATAACAGGGGTGTGAATCACACAAAACAGGGAAATACACAAAGTGCGATCGCCGATTTTCAACAAGCTATTAAACTTTTCCAAAAAACTGGAGATCAAAATAGTCTTCGTGACGCACGCCAAGAACTGAACTTACTCCAAACTAAGGCATCACCTACAGATACACTTCACGAATCCTAGCAACTAAATTGCAGAATACCACACATACCCGCGTCAAATCAACCGGGGGTGTTCAGGTGAGGTTCCAGTTGATTTTATCACCCCATCAGCCTAATTTTCCAAAGACGAGTAATTTTTGTGACTTGATGTAAAATGCTAAGATTTGTATAGTTATTTAGAAACTTAGACATCTGTGGAAGTTGAGGAGTATATTGATATGGCTAAAGAATACCTTAATAAAACAGATTATGAGAGTGCGATCGCTCATTGTAATCAAGCATTACAACTAAAACCAGACAATGCTGGCGCTTACTTCCAGCGGGGTAAAGCGCGCTACTACTTAGGAGAAATCAGCGCAGCCATTGAAGATTATACCCAAGCCATCAAAATTAATCCCCATGACGCTTATGCTTATAACAACCGGGGTAATGCTTACAGTAAATTAGGGAATAGGCAATTAGCAATTAAAGATTATACCGAAGCGCTGAAACTTAACCCCAATGATGCTTATGCTTATAACAACCGGGGAGTAGCTCGCTATTACTTAGGCGAAACCGCCGATGCAATTGCAGATTATACCCAAGCTATCAAAATTAACCCTAATTTAGCTTATGCTTACAACAACCGGGGAAAAGCTCGTTATTACTTAGGACATAACCAGGGAGCAATTGCAGATTATACCCAAGCCCTGAAAATTAACCCTAATTTCGCCACAGCTTACTACTTGCGGGGTCTAGTTCACTATCACTTAGGAGAAACCATTGCTGCAATTGCAGATTACACCCAAGCCATCAAACTTAACCACAATGATGCTTTAGCTTATTACAACCGGGGTTTAGCTCACTCCGATATAGGAGATAACCAGGGCGCAATTAATGATTATACTCAAGCCATCAAACTTAACCCTAATTACGCTTTAGCTTACTACAATCGGGGGTTAGCTCGTTATGATGCCGGAGATAACCAAGGAGCAATTGCAGATTATACCCAAGCCCTCAAAATTAACCCCAATGATGCTGATGCTTACAATAACCGGGGGAATATTCTATCTGACCTAGGAGATGAACAGGGAGCAATTGCAGATTATACCCAAGCTATCAAAATTAACCCCAATGATGCTGATACTTATAATAACCGCGGTTCAGCGCTTTATTACTTAGACGACAATCAGGGAGCAATTGCAGATTATACCCAAGCCCTTAAGATTAATCCTAATTATGCTTCTGCTTACTTCAACCGGGGGTTAGCCCTCTGTGATTTAGGAGATAAGGAGGGTGCGATTAATGACTGGAAAGCTGCTGCATATATCTATCAAACAGTAGGGGATGAAGTATGCTATCAATATGCTGTAGATAAAATTGAACTGCTCTCACGCAACGGCGATGAAAAGTCATAAATCATACTCAACCTAAATCTGGTTCTCCCCTAGAGGATGCTAAAAAATGCTCTTGTCCCTATTGCCAAGGCTTAATTAATTGATACACTTGTGCTAGACTAGATCAGTTAAGCAGCATCTATGCTACACGTCAAGCGCGTGGAACTCACTCACTTTAAATCCTGCGGTGGTACTACCTCGGTTCCTCTACTACCGGGGTTTACTGTCATTTCTAGCCCCAATGGTTCGGTAAAATCTCATATTCTCGATGGGTTGCTGTTTTGTTTAGAGCTTTCTAGTTCTCAGGGAATGGGAGGGGATAGGTTACCGGATGTGGTGAATAATGCTCAAAAGCCTCAAGGACACCCTTGGGTTTTTGATGGTTGTGATTTTTCCCGCGTCTGCATATCTCCTCAAGATGTTAATATTCCTTGTCAGATGAAGGCGAATTTTTACTAATGGACTGGAAAACTATATTACAAGCCCAACAGACAGACTTCATCAACCGACTGAAATCCGGTAATTTACTCCAGTGTGACCAACCAGGACAGCACAGTGAGTTAACCGTGATCACCGGTGACTCCTTGCAGCAATTACGGCGGTTTTGCTGGGACATGGCTGATAGGCATAGAAATCAGTCCCGTTCTGTTCGTCAGGTGTTTGTTAACAACATGAAGGGAAAGCTAGGGGAGGAGGTAGTTAAAACCCGTTTAAGTCATCTGCTCACGGATGTTGACTATGAAAAATATCAGGGTGGTGATGGTGGTGTAGACTTTACCCTAACTGCTGATTCATCTATTGGTATTCAGGTAAAAGCTCGTCAGGGTCAATTTAATCAGATTGAATGGTCAATTAGTCAAGAAGAAATTAACAAAAATGCTGTTTTGGTTTGTATTTTAATTGAAGAGGAAGTCAATGAGGCACAAAGTCAATATCATTTAGTCCTAGCAGGGTTTTTACCCACTAATATGACCACTGTGACCGGGGAGAAAGCCAGGGTAAAAATCAATGAGTTGCTCTATTGTGGGGGTTTACGGGGCTATTTAGAAAGTTTGACAGTTTCCCCAGTTGATGAAACTGTGCAAAATGCTCAATTTTACTTCAACCGGGGGGTAGATCGCTCTGACTTAGGAGACAACCAGGGTGCAATTGATGACTATACCCAAGCTATTCACATTGACCCTAATTATGCTAATGCTTACAACAACCGGGGGTTAGCTCGCTCTAACTTAGGAGACTACCAGAGTGCAATTGATGACTATACCCAAGCTATTCAGATTGACCCTAATTATGCTCAAGCTTACTACAACCGGGGGTTAGCTCGCTATTTTTTAGGAGACAACCAGGGTGAAATTGATGATTTTAAGACTGCTAAATATCTGAACGATTTCCACTCTGAAACAGCTTAATGTCAACTCATACCTAACCTAAATCTGGTTCTCCCCTAGAGGATGCTAAAAAATGGTCTTGTCCCTATTGCCAAATCTTAATTAATTGATACACTTATGCTACATTAGCCCAGTTAAGCAGCATCTATGGTACACGTCAAGCGCGTGGAACTCACTAACTTTAAATCCTTCGGTGGTACTACCTCGGTTCCTCTATTACCGGGGTTTACGGTCATTTCTGGGCCGAATGGTTCGGGTAAATCTAATATCCTGGATGCGTTGCTGTTTTGTTTAGGGCTTTCTAGTTCTAAGGGAATGCGAGCGGATAGGTTACCAGATTTGGTGAATAATGCTCAAAAGCCTAAAGGACGCGCTGGAATTGAGGCCAGTGTGACGGTAACCTTTGATTTGTCGGGGGATGTATCGGGGACACAAACCCAGATTGGGGAGGGTGCTGTCACTGAGTGGACTGTAACCCGCAGGTTGCGGGTAAGTCAGCAGGGGAGTTATACCTCTAACTATTATATTAATGGTGAACCTTGTACTCTGACGGAGCTACATGAGGAGTTGAATAACCTGCGGATTTATCCAGAGGGTTACAATGTGGTGTTACAAGGGGATGTTACTAGTATTATCTCTATGAATGCTAGGGAACGTCGAGAAATTATTGATGAGTTGGCTGGGGTGGCGGCTTTTGACCGTAAAATTGTCCAAGCTAAGAAAACTCTGGATGAGGTGAAGGACAAGGAAGATAGTTGTCGGATTATTCAGACTGAGTTAACTATACAGCGCGATCGCCTATCTCAAGCCCGTGCTAAGGCGCAAAAGTATCAAGTACTCCGCAGTGAGTTTCAGTGTAAGCAGTCCTGGGAGGCGGTTTTATCTTGGCGCTCTCTTCAAGCACAGCAAGAAAATTTGGTGGCGCAAATTCAAGGCGGCGATCGCAGTTATATTGAATTTACTACTCAGTTAAATAACCTCAATTCTGCCATTACTCTCCAGACGGAGGAACTAGAACAACTCAATGCTTATGTCAAAGCTTTGGGTGAGGAGGAACTCTTGGCGCTCCAAACTACTTTAGCCACCCAAGAGGCGGAATTTAAACAACTCCAGCGCCGACAACAGGAATTAACCGCAGCCATAACCCAAACAACCCAAGAATTGAGCCAAACTCACCAGGATGTGGCACAATATCAGCAGTCACTAACAAGTTTAGCCCAAACTGAGGTTTTAGCCAGAGAATCTATTCTGGGTTGTGTGGAAGCACGAAATCAAGCCCAAGGGGTTTTAGATGCTTCCAGGTCAGCAGCTGCGGCGATCGCTTCAGCTTCGGAAGCTTGGGTACAGCAACAAACAGCTTTTAATCGTCAAATTGAATCTTTACTGCAAATCCTGGAACCCCAACGCACTGAACAAGCACAACTCAGGGAACGCTATGAGCAGTTACAGCAGCTAATTACTGAACAAACTCAGCTGGTTAATAGTTGGGAACCGGAGTTAAGTGGTAAACAAGCTGAATGTAGTCGCTGGGAAATGGAGTTTCAGGGAGGGGGTGAACCCATAGCCAATTTAACCGCAACTCTCGCAGCTACAGAACAAGAGTTACAAATCCAACAGGAAACCCAAAAGCGACTTTTACAAGAACAACGGGAAAAACAACGCCAGTTAGATAAAATTGAAGCCCAAGCCCAAGCCCAACAGGAGGTACAGGGAACCCAAGCCAGTAAGGTAATTTTACAGTCGGGACTGCCGGGGTTGTGCGGTTTGGTGGTACAGTTGGGTAAGGTAGACCCCCGCTATCAGTTAGCCTTGGAAATTGCCGCTGGTGGGCGTTTGGGTCATATTGTCGTAGAAGATGACAGCGTAGCCGCGGCGGGAATTGAATTACTCAAGCAAAAACGGGCAGGAAGGGCAACTTTTTTACCTTTAAATAAGGTAAAACCTAGTAAATTTACTCAGGATGCCACCTTGCGTTATGCCCACGGGTTTGTCAATTATGCCATGAATTTAATTGAATGCGATCGCCGTTATCAAGATGTGTTTAGTTATGTATTCGGTAATACAGTAGTATTTACGAGTATCCAAACAGCCCGGCAAAATATGGGTTTGTATCGGATTGTCACCTTAGATGGGGAATTGTTAGAAACTAGCGGCGCTATGACAGGGGGGAGTAATAGTCAGCGTTCTGTATTGCGGTTTGGGAAAACTGAGTCAGCGGAATCTGAGGAAGCTATAGCTTTAAAGGGGCGCTTGGGAGAGATTGAGCGAATTTTATTACGTTGTACTGAGTCCATAACTACTTTATCGGCTCAAACTAAACAATATACCCAGGAACTCGCAGAAGCAAAACAAACCCGGCGAGAACAGCAGTTACAATGGGAACAACTGCAAAAAGAAGTCAAGAATTTAACAGAGCAATTGCATGGGACGCGATCGCAACTGACCCAAAATACCGAAAAAATCAGCCTCGCCCAATCCCGTTTATCAGTGTTAGATCGGGAATTACCAATAAAAGAAAATGAGTTACAACAATTGCGACAAGAGTTAGGGGAATTAGAAGCATCTCAAACCCCCAGAGAATGGCAAGAAATGCAAATAACTATTAAAAACCAAGAGCAACAACTACAACAAAAAGAGAGAGAATTAAGGGAAGCCGAAGAAAAATTAAAAAATTGTCAAACTCAACAACAGCGATCGCAAGAACGCATCCAAGAAGCTGAAGCTAAAATACAGCAATATCAGCAACAACAAACCAGCCAAGAAAATCAACTAAATTCCCTGAATAGTCAATCAGTTAACCTCAGCAGTGAAATTAATCAAAACCAGGCCAATTTACAGCAAATCAGCGAAAATTTAGGTTTAGAGAAACAAAAACGGGACAAAATAGAACAAGAATTGCGATCGCAACTTTTACATCAACAACAACTGCAATGGGAAATAGAAAAACTCCAAGAAAGCCAACACAAACGGATCGAAGAGTTGAAAGCATTGCAAAACCAATTACGAGAAACCGGCGCAGAATTGCCCAATCCCTTACCAGAAGTACCAGACCAGGTAGATTTAGAGGAACTGCAAAAAGAACTGCGCAGCCTAAGCAAACGCTTACAGGCCATGGAACCAGTGAATATGTTGGCCTTAGAGGAATACGAACGCACCCAGAACCGCCTAGAAGAACTAACGGAAAAACTACAGACCCTAGAAGGCGAACGCACAGAATTACTCCTAAGGATTGAAAACTTTACCACATTGCGACAGCTAGCATTTAAAGAAGCCTTTGATGCGGTCAACACCAACTTTCAATCTATTTTTGCCGTTCTTTCCGAAGGTGACGGCTATTTGCAACTAGAAGATCCCGAAGATATTTTTAACAGTGGGCTAAATCTAGTCGCCCACCCCAAAGGTAAACCAGTACAGCGCCTTGCGTCCATGTCCGGGGGGGAAAAATCCCTCACAGCCTTAAGTTTCATCTTTGCTCTACAACGTTACCGCCCCTCCCCATTTTATGCTTTTGACGAAGTAGATATGTTTTTAGATGGTGCCAACGTCGAGCGATTAGCTAAAATGATTAAACAACAAGCCCAACAAGCCCAATTTATAGTTGTGAGTTTACGCCGTCCGATGATAGAATCGGCCGAACGGACTATTGGCGTTACTCAAGCACGAGGAGCTTACACTCAAGTATTGGGGATTAAATTAAAATCATCCAATGCATCTGCTTGAGATTTTGTTAATAATAGTGTATAGATAAACCGGATTCGAGATCAGGACTCGGTATAGAATGACCTCTGAACAGATAATTAGGCGTTCCGACATATTAAACACCCAGGTGATTACTCGCGATAACGGCAAACGGCTCGGTATCGTCAATCAACTTTGGGTTGATATTGATCAAAGAGAGGTTGTGGCTCTTGGTTTGCGAGACAGCCTGATCTCTATTTCGGGTCTGCCACGCTATATGTACCTCAACACTATCAACCAAATTGGTGATGTAATTCTAGTTGATAACGAAGATGCGATCGAAGATATTGAGATTGAGAGTTTAAGCAACCTGATTAACTGGGAAGTAATCACAGAGACGGGTGAAGTATTAGGGAGAGTGCGGGGTTTCAAGTTCAATGGCGAAACTGGTCGGATTCTTTCCATAGTCGTCGCCTCTTTAGGAGTCCCCCAAATTCCTGACCAATTTCTCAGCACCTACGAGTTATCGATGGATGAAGTCGTCAGCACCGGACCGAGTAGGTTGATTGTATTTGAAGGAGCCGAAGAGCGAGTTAACCAGTTAACAGTGGGCGTACTAGAGCGCTTAGGTATCGGTAAAGCCCCCTGGGAAAGAGAAGCAGAAGAGGAATATGGCTATATTCCCCGCACGGTTTCACCAACAAATCAGCTACCTAGTGGAGTACCATTACAACCACCTAAAACCAGAGTCCGCGCTCCTGAACCTGTGGAACAGGAGGAATGGACCCAAGACTATGTGGAAGAAGAAATCCCCCGTCGTCAAGTCATGCGGGCCCAACAGTACGAATCTATTCCATCCGAAGAAGACGAGGAAGATAACTGGAGTGAAGTTACTCCTAGGGATAGATATCAAGAGCCACCTAAACCTAGATATGAAACCCAAGCTTACACCAACGAATACGACGATGATGATGATGTAGAAGGCGATGCTTGGGAGGATGCACCAAAGCCAGTGAATATTCCCAAGAAAATCAAAGAAAGACAGCCAGAATACGAAGAAGAAGGCGGATACTGAAATAATCGCTCATATTTCCTTTTTCCTGCGGAAGCGCTACGCCAAGGTAATTCGTAATTAAGTAGATAAGATAACCCTAACCCTCTTCCTCTCATACACGGAAGGGGGTATTTCAATTCCAAGTATTATTCTAAATATCCTCTAAAATAACCTCTTGTGAGACTTCACAAAAGCAGTGTATAACAAAATTTCAATTATTATCCCCACCTATAATGAAGCAGGAAATATTCGAGAGGCGATCGCTTGTACTCAACCCAGCACTAATGTAGAATTAATCGTGGTAGATGGTGGCTCACAAGATGACACTGTTACCATAGCTGAGTCTTTAAACGTCAAGGTCATCGCCTCTGCTCCTGGTCGTGCTACTCAAATGAATACAGGTGCTATGGCTGCAAGTGGGGACATCCTCCTGTTTCTCCACGCCGATACACGCTTACCCCCTGGATTTGATGGTATGATTCGCACAGCGGTACAACAGCCGCAGATGGTAGCGGGAGCCTTTGCTTTACAGATTAATGCCACCCTGTGGACTTTGAGATGGGTAGAAAAAGGAGTAAATTGGCGATCGCGTTTTTGTCAAATGCCCTATGGTGACCAGGCAATATTTTTAACAGCAGAAGTATTCGATCAAGTTGGTCATTTTCCAGATTTACCTATCATGGAGGATTTTGAACTCATCCGTCGTTTACAAAGCATCGGCAAAATTATCATCATCCCTGTACCAGTTATTACTTCTGCGCGGAGATGGTTGCAAAAAGGAGTATTTTACACTACAATCCTGAATCAAATAGTGATTACTGCTTACCTTCTGGGTATATCACCGAAACGCATTCGCCGCTGGTATCGGCGATAAAAACTTGATAAATATCCTATATTAATATATCCAAAAATTAAACATCTTAATATTTGGATACCATTCATCTTTTATTAAACTCCCTTTGTGTTTTAGTACCTTAGGATTAAAGAAATATTTTATGGATACAAAAAACCAATTACATAGAAGACTTAAATTATTAATAATTAGTTTTCTAGTTGCTAGCCTAATTATTTTGGCGCGATATTTCCCAGTTAAACAAGTTTTCAATGATGCCATCTCAGGGGTGCAAAGTCTTGGTATTTTAGCACCCATAGCTTATATGATAATTTACAACTTAGCAACTATATTATTTATACCAGGTTCTGTCTTAACTATCAAAGGTGGTTGCTTATTTGGTCTGTTTTGGGGGTCTGTATATGTCTTAATTGCAGCAGTGATCGGAGCAATTGTAGCCTTTATGATCGGACGTTATTTATGCCGTGATTGGGTGTCTCGACAGCTTGATAAATATCCTAAATTTACAGCCATTAACTTAGCAGTCGCTAAAGAGGGATGGAAAATTGTCTTACTCACGCGTTTATCTCCCATCTTCCCATTCAACTTGTTAAATTACGCCTTTGGAGTTACACAAGTTTCTCTAAAAGACTATATCTTAGGTTCCTTGGGCATAATTCCCGGTACAGTTATGTACGTTTATATAGGTTCCTTAGCCGGTGATTTAGCCATGGTCAATACTCCCAATCAGCCCAGTCATCCACAAGCGCAAATCTGGCAATGGGTCATGCAAATAATTGGGTTACTTGCCACTATTGCCATAACAGTATATATCACAAAAATTGCCCAAAAAACTCTCAGGGAAAGTGTAGGAATGGCGGAAATTAGCCATAAGCAGATTAATAATTGACCGGCGATGTACCACAGAGTGCCTGAGTTAAATTTACGTCAATAAAACTCATTATTCCCCTAAACTAAAAGTAGTAAACCTGTTGCAACTGCATGAGGAAAGTAGATTTTGACTGAAACAAATAATTTCAACTTCACCACTCCAAATGTCAGCCGTAGCGAATTGCAAGACCTGGTGCGAAATGAGCTACGAATGTTCCTAGAATTGGGGGACTTACAAGCAGCAAAATCTATTCTCAGACCCGTACAACCTGCGGATATTGCTGAGGCCATTGAAGGTTTACCAGAAGCAATGCAAGCTTTGGTTTTTCGCTTGCTTCCTAAAACTGAGGCTATTGAGGTGTATGAATATCTCGACTATAGTGTTCAAGAACATTTAATTGAGGAACTTAAAAGCCAGGATGTCCGTGACATTGTAGATAAAATGTCCCCGGATGACCGCGCCAGATTATTTGACGAGTTACCAGCCAAAGTTGTCAACCGCTTGCTAGAACAACTCAGCCCAGCAGAACGTCAAGCTACAGCCCAACTCTTAGGTTATGAAGCGGGTACAGCTGGGCGGATCATGACCCCAGAGTTAATTTATATCAAAGAACGTCTGACGGTATCTCAAGCCATAGAACGCATTCGCCGTTTGGCTCATCTGAGTGAAACGATTTACTACCTTTACGTTACCGATAGCGTCAGGCGTTTGACGGGTATTGTTTCTTTACGAGAGTTGGTAGTATCTCAGCCAGAGCAAACCATTGGCGAAATTATGACCCGTGAAGTTGTGTTTGTTTACACTGATACAGACCAAGAAGAAGTCGCTAGATTAATTCAAAGATATGATTTTTTAGCTCTACCTGTGGTGGATAAAGAACAGCGTTTAGTAGGTATTATCACGGTTGATGATGTGATTGATATTCTCGAACAGGAGACTACTGAAGATATCTACGCCCTGGGCGGTGGTGTGCAGTCCGATGGTGATAACTATTTTCAAATGAGTTTGGTACAAGTTGCCCGGAAGCGGGTACTATGGTTGTTTGTCTTACTCATCACTAATACAATCACTGGCACAATTATTAAGTCCCAGGAAGATATCTTAGAACAAGTGGTAATACTGACGGCCTTTATCCCTTTGCTCACAGGTACTGGTGGTAATGTGGGCGCTCAATCTTCTACAGTGGTAATTCGCGGCATGAGTACCGATGAAATCAGATCCCTGGGAGCATGGCAGGTAATTGGCAGAGAAGCGATCGCCGGGGCTTTTTTGGGACTAATGTTAGGTGGTATCGCCACAGTCTGGGCTTATTTTTTGCAAGACCGCCCAGAGGTCGCATTTACTGTAGGTAGCAGTTTGGTGGCTATTTCTGTGATTGCTTCTGTCTCAGGTTCTGCACTGCCATTTTTATTCCGCTCCTTCCGCCTAGACCCCGCGTTGATGTCAGCACCGTTTATTACTACAGCCGTTGATGTCCTGGGTGTTTTGATTTACTTTAATTTGGCGCGAGTAATTTTAGGGTTATAACTGTGAGGATGTTTCAGGGGCGACAATTTCCCCAGTGCCTAATTCTATAATTTTGTCTTGATTAGTAATTAATTCATTGAGTTCTCTCACCTTTAAATTCATTGTCTGACAAGATTCTCTCAGGGCCTGGCTAAAACTATTAATATCATCGCCATACCCACATTGATAAGCAGCAATTTCTATTCCTTGCTTGGCATTTGCTCTAGCACAATCTACTAAGTCTGTACCTAGCAATGGTTTTGGGGATGTCATAGGTTGTAGTTGTTGTTTTTTACAAGTAATTAGCCGTTGACTCTTGATAGTGCGGATCATCAGCTTTGGGACGGGGCTTCATTTCTGACTCTTTACCGGGTGGTTTTTGTTGCTGTGGTGGTTGTAATATTTCTTCTGGCATAGGATAATTTTATGTGTAAATTAATCAAGAAAAAACAATTCACAGATTCCTAAAAGCAAACCTCGGATTAATACCTCAATCCAAGGTTAAAATTTATGCTTTAGCTCCCAACTGATAATGTTCAAGTTCAGGCAGTTTTACCCAGGATGTCAGCTAAACTAGGTTTAGCTGACATTGTGATCCTCACACCTGACACACGCTCTTAATCTGACCACTGAAAACAAGTACACAACTCTCTTGGAATGTCAGGATTGCTCCTGTTCATCTGCTTTTAAGTTAACTATGAAAATATAGAAATTTATCATTCTTGAGGTGGAAAGACAAATTAGCTTTTCTCACTCTCAAGAAGTAAAATCAATCATCTGGATGTTAATTTCACTGAAGTATGGCAAATAAAACACTGGGAATAGAACCATCACTATATAACTACTTATTATCCGTATCTTTACGGGAACCGGAAATCCTCTCCCAACTGAGGGCAGAAACAGCCCAGCATCCGATGGCTGTGATGCAGATTGCACCGGAACAGGGACAGTTTATGGCCTTGCTGGTGCAATTAATCGGGGCAAAAAAAACCTTAGATATAGGAGTATTTACGGGTTATAGTTCCCTGGTGGTGTCTTTGGCATTACCTGCCGATGGTCGGGTAGTAGCCTGTGATGTGAGTGCAGAGTTTACATCGATCGCCCGTCGTTATTGGCAAAAAGCAGGGGTTGCAGATAAAATTGATTTACACATTGCCCCAGCAATGGAGACATTAGACCAATTATTAGCAGCAGGTGCAGCAGAAACCTTTGACTTTGCCTTTATTGATGCTGACAAAAGTAATTATGACGGTTATTATGAGCGATCGCTCCAACTAGTCAGACCAGGGGGATTAATTTTGATTGATAATGTACTTTGGTCTGGTAGTGTAGCCGACCCAGAAATTCAAGACAATCGCACTACCAACATTCGCGCCCTTAATGAAAAACTACACCAAGACCAGCGGATTAATTTGAGTTTACTTCCCATCGCCGATGGCTTAACTTTAGCCCATAAGAAATAATTATCCTGTTTTGAATTGCCTTTAGTCACCACTAAAGGCGATCGCTATTGATCAACCTGCTTGAAAACAATGACTACACTTTGACTATATCTCAACCCAAGGGAAAAGCGGTTTATGGGAGGGGCGATCGCTATTTTAGTGATTTTAGTATAAATTTTTATAAACTTTTCAGAAACCCTGGATAATATTTGGGGAAAATATTATAGTGAAATTACTGTGTTGCACAGATAAAAGAAACCGAGTGCGATCGCCTAAAATACATCTGTCTTGGTTAGTTTACCATTATCGGGGAAAAAAGCATGAAAAAAATGCCCTTGCTATGGGTAGCCTGTGGTATAGTTTTATTCTTATGTCTTCACCTAGCAATACCCATCATTTCTGCAGCACAAACTCCCAATGTAGCTAACCGCTTGCAAACTCTGGTGAAAGCAGATCAATTATACCTAGCAGGAGATACCGCAGGAGCCGAAAAACTTTACCGCCAAGTCAAAACCCCATTTCCTCAGAAAACAGCCACAAGTAAGCTTCCTGAGCCAATTACTGACCCAGAACAACTTTCGGGCGCTGGGAGAGTATATTGGCGCAACGCCACCGAGGGAATGCAACAGGGACTTACCAGTAAAATCTTTGTCCCTTTACAAATGCTTCTAGAAAGACATCCAGAATTCACCCCTGCATATACACTCTATGCAGAAGCCACGAAAAAATATGGTGATAAGAAAGATATACTACCTGTTTTAGAGCGTGCCATCAGTATTTTCCCCCAATCGGCAGAACTAAATCAAGCCCTGATTAAAACCCAGCAAGAAGCTGAACAATGGTTAGAAGCCTCTATTACTGCGCGTCAATTTGCGATGACTTACCCCGATCATCCCCAAGCCGAGGAATTTACCAGTATTGCTGAAAATAATTTTAACCGCTTTCGTAGTCAACTAAATCAACAAGTGGTATCGCAGGGCATTGTCGGTGCTGCAATTGGGATTTTAACTGGTAATGCCAATCTCCAAGCTGTCAAATTAGCTCCTTTGCTCCTGCAAGGTGAGTCAGCTATGGGGGCGCAGGTTGCAGCAGCTTATAAGCAGCAATCAACCTTGATAGAAGACCCCACCATTGTAGAATACGTTAGCCGCATTGGTAATAACATTGCCAACTTAATGGGGCGCAATGATTTTGATTATGAATTTAATGTCATCTTAGATGATTCTCTCAATGCCTTTGCTCTACCCGGTGGTAAGGTATTTGTCAATACCGGGGCGATTATGGCGCTCAATTCAGAAGCAGAATTAGCCGGACTATTAGGACACGAAGTTGGTCACGCAGTTTTATCTCATGGATTTGATCGGATAACTAACGCCAATCTCCTGGGAAATATTGGGCAAATTATCCCTTTTGGTAATTTGATCTCTACCTTAGCAATCCTAGATTATAGCCGTCAACAAGAAACTCAAGCCGACGTTGTTGGTACTCGTGTATTAGCTGGTGCGGGTTATGCTGCTGATGGTTTACGCAATTTCTTTGCTACTATCAAACAACAGGAAAAAGGACGAACTATCCCCGCCTATTTGAGTACACACCCCGCATCTCAAGACCGGATACGCTATTTAGAAGAAATCATCGAGCGTAATGGTTATAATCGTTATGCCTTTGAAGGTGTGCAAACACACAAGGAAATTCAAGCCAGACTAGAGCAAATTCTGGAGGAAAGTAAACAACAAGAAGATGAAATTGTGCAAGAGTGATCGCAAAAGCCTGTAATATTGGGTCTTGAGATTCTCAAACTGATTCGGCAAAAGTTGGAATATAAAAGAATCCAAATATTATAAATCTCATTCTGTGGGCAGGAAAGCCCGCCCTGGTATGGCTCATGCAGAAAAAAGGTGCTGTAATCTATACTGTTTCCACTTCTCCTGTTGACGCAGCCTTTTTTCCGCAGTCAGACTATCAAAGCAGTGAGGACAAGAAATACCTTCTTCATATTGAGGAGAAGCCTTATCTTGCTCAGAAATAGGATATCCGCAACAAAAGCATAACTCATGACTACCTAACTCCAATCCATGACGAACCGCAACCCGTTCATCAAAAACAAAACATTCACCCTCCCACAAACTTTCCTCTGCTGGTACTGATTCCAAATACTTGAGAATACCACCCTTGAGGTGATAGACCTCCGTAAAACCTTGGGAGAGCATAAAAGCTGAGGCTTTTTCACAACGAATCCCCCCTGTACAAAACAAAGCGACTTTCTTGTGTTGATTGGGGTCAAGGTTATTACTCACATATTCCGGGAACTCTCGGAAAGATTTAGTTTGGGGATTTTGTGCTGTTTTAAAAGTACCGATATTCACTTCATAATCATTACGGGTGTCAATGACAATCACCTCCGGGTCACAAATCAAATCATTCCATTCTTGAGGACTGACATAAGTACCCACCTGCTGATTTGGGTCAACTTCTGGTAAACCCATAGTCACAATTTCCGCCTTTAACCGCACCTTCAGGCGTTCAAAGGGCTGTGTTTCAGTATATGACTCTTTGTGTTCTAAGTCTGCTAAACGAGGGTCAGAACGCAAAAACGCCAAAACAGAGTCAACTCCTTGACGCGAGCCGGCAATAGTCCCGTTAATGCCCTCTGCTGCTAATAAAATAGTCCCCTTAATACCTTGTGATTGGCAGTAAGACAGTAGGGGTTCTTGTTTCTCGGCAAAGTCCGGTAAGCTGACAAATTTATACAGCGCCGCCACTACCTGATTTTTTTCTTGCATAATCTATTGAGTAATGATATAATAATTAAAAATCAGCAAAAACTGTTTCTCAAAGCTGTTTATAGTTGATGGGGGTTTAGCTCAGTTGGTAGAGCGCCTGCTTTGCAAGCAGGATGTCAGCAGTTCGAGTCTGCTAATCTCCATGGTCAAGAGCGTTCAAATACTACAGAGAGATTGTTAGCCGGCATTTGGTAAGTTGCTTTTAAGTTCATATTTTCCCTGGTAGCTGCTGCAATCACATCCTGTAAATTACGCACCCCCCAAGCTGGGTTCTGCGCCCTCAAAGATTCATCAAAAGCAGCGTTACTAGGTGCTGTATGCTCTCCATTTTGTTTAAACGGTCCATATAAATAGAGTATTCCCCCTGGGGGCAAAATGCGACATGCACCAGCCATTAGTCCTAGACAAGTTGACCAGGGCGAAATATGAATCATATTAATATTAACTATAGCTACAATGGGTAAGTCTGGTGCAGCATCTTTCTCTACTGTCCAACTCGCCATACTAGCATCAAGTTCTAAGGGTGGGTAAAGATTATCTGATGGATATTCTTTAGCCCAAGCCTTAATACTAGCACGTAATAAAGGATTTTGTTCAGTAGGTAACCATCGGCGGGGGGTAAGACGGGGCGCAAAATATACAGCGTGTTCACCCGTGCCACTAGCGACTTCTAAAACAGTACCAGTTGGGGGTAACACCTGTAACAGTACCTCTAGAATAGGTTCACGATTCCTTTGTGTAGCTGGCGCGTACTTTCGCCCATCTTCGGGTGTATTCATATTCAAATTACTTAATCCTTTACATAATCCTTTACATACCAACTACATAATAATCTGGAGGGTCACTTTGCCTAAGTCAATTCGTTCTACCCAACCACCACTCAAATTCATTCCCCATCACTTTAACCCATTTATACTACAGATTTTCCGGTGGTTATTGCCTATTGTGCTACGTTTTCGTACTAGACCTTGGTTACCTGCGGGAATTGTGCAAGTGGAAGGTGAGAATGTGGAGACCTTAGCTAAACTTTATCAACAATTCCAGGCTGGGAAAATTCGCTTTTTGATTGCATTTCGTCACCCGGAGGTAGAAGACCCTCTGTGTATGCTCTATCTACTTTCCTACATTTTACCCCGGGTTGCACGCCAGCAGGATATTCAACTGCGATCGCCCCTCCATAGCTATTTTCTCTATGACCGGGGTATGACTATATGGGCTGGGGATTGGTTAGGATGGTTATTTTCTAGGGTGGGTGGTGTCCCCATTCGTCGTGGTCGCCGATTAGATAGAAAAGCCATTCAAACAGCACGGGATTTATTTAGTCATGGGCAAATGCCCATCGCCGTTGCACCAGAAGGAGGTAATAATGGTCATAGTGGAATTGTTAGCCCCTTAGAACCCGGTGTAGCCCAATTAGGTTTCTGGTGTGTAGAAGACCTGGAAAAAGCCCAGGGTGATCAGACTGTGTTTATTGTCCCGGTAGCTATTCAGTATAGCTACGTCCAGCCACCTTGGTCAAGACTGAATTGGCTATTAAGTAAGTTAGAAGCTGATAGCGGTTTGGGGGTAGTTGAGCAAGGAACTAATCACCAGCTAGAAGTTTACTATCAACGTGTTTGTTGTTTGGCTGAGTATTTAATTACCCAGATGGAAGAGTTTTACCGCCGTTTCTATCATCGAGACATACCTAAAACTAACTCTGTGGATCAATCTACCACCCGTAACCAGATGATAATTAGTAGATTACATCATTTAATGGATATAGCCTTACAGGTGGCGGAAGAATATTTTGGCGTAACACCACAAGGTAATTTTATTGATCGCTGTCGTCGTTTAGAAGAAGCGGGTTGGAATTATATCTACCGGGATGATCTAGCAGATATTGACGCTTTAGCACCCTTCCAACGTGGGTTAGCAGACTGGGTGGCCTGTGAAGCAGATTTGAAAATGCAACACATGAGGATAGTAGAAACTTTTGTAGGTGTGACAGCTAATTATATTCAGGAAAAACCAACCCCCGAAAGGTTAGCGGAAACAGCTTTATTAATGTTTGATCTGCTCTCTCGGATTCAGGAGTCTACTCTCCCCGGTAGACCTAGTTTAGGTTTAAGGAAAGCGACGATTACTGTCGGTGAACCAATTTCTGTTACTGAACGCTGGCAAAAATCTCAAGGCGATCGCCCTGCTACTCGTCAAGCTGTCAGTCAGTTGACCAAAGACTTACAAAATGCTTTGCAGACCATGATTGATTATACTGTTTAACGCCAAGTGGTTTCTCTACCTTTGGGCGATTTAGATTGCTCATATTTTTATCTATTGGAGCTAATCAGCGAAAAATCCTGGAGGATTAAAAAAATGAACCGAGAAAATTTAATCGCTTTTTTAAAAGCTCATGGGGCAGAAATTCGGGGTTATGGTGTAAAATCTCTGGCTTTATTTGGTTCGGTAGCGAGGGATGAGGCCACGGCTAAAAGTGATATTGATTTATTAGTGGAGTTTGACGGTAAGGTGACCTTTGATTGTTACATGGACTTAAAGTTTTTTCTGGAGGATAGTTTGGGATGTCCCGTAGATCTAGTTAGCAAGAAGATGTTAAAGCCTCAAATTAGAGATGTCATTGAAACAGAGGCCATCTATGTCTCGTAGTGTCAGACTGTATTTTGAGGATATTTTGAACAGTTGTTACAAGGTTTTGCGTTATACCGAAGGTATCAGCTATAACCAGTTTTTTGAAGATGAGTTGAGGTTTGATGCTGTGCTGCGAAATCTGCAAATTATCGGGGAGGCAATTAAGCAAGTACCAACGGAAACTAGAAATCGTTATCCTACGGTTGAGTGGCGGAAAATAGCAGGCTTAAGAGATATTTTAGCTCATACTTATTTCAGTCTAGAAAATGAAACAATTTGGGACATTGTGCAAAATAAAGTTCCACTTCTGCAAGAACAAATTGAGGTTATTTTTCAACAAGAATTTGGTGATAGTTAATTTTTTTGAGGAATTGGTGATTTAACGGCGCTGACGCGATCGCCTTGTAGCAGCGCTTCGCTATCGCCTCTTGTCCAGATAATCAAATAGATGATTTTCTAGTCAGATTTATCTGACTTTAGCTTTGAGACGGGGGTTTTTAACCCCTGGCTCCCCGTGTAGCATCAAACGTAAATTTTAACCCCTTTTAGGTGGCGACTATATCTGTTGTTAAACGCAAAGGGGCGCAAAGGTACGCAAAGGTACGCAAAGGTTTATTTTCTATGGCTTTGAGACGGGGGTTTGTAACGCTTCCCTTGGTGGCGATCGCATTTAACATCGCATTTAACATCGCCTTTAACATCGCCTTACCATCCCCTCCCACAGACACACAGATCCCCGACTTCTAGCTAAATTATCCTAGATTATCTGTGATGATGTGAGAAGTCGGGGATCTTGCACCTACAGTCAGTTTAAAAGCGTAATAATCGTAATTACTTGTTCATATTCAGCGGTACGACCTTGAGTGAGGTATAATTCCGCTGCTCTTTGCAAGTTTTCCCTGGCTTTGTTGATGTCTCCTAGGTTATAGTAAACATTACCGCGATTGGTGTAAGCTAGAGCTAAATTAGGATTAATCCCAATAGCTTGGGTGTAATCAGCCAAAGCTAAATCCCATTTCTGCAGGTCAGCGTAAACAATACCGCGATTGTAGTAAGCATCAGCATCATTAGGATTAATCGCAATAGCTTGGGTGTAATCAGCCAAAGCTAAATCCCATTTCTGCAGGTTATAGTAAACACCACCGCGATTGGTGTAAGCACCAGCATCATTAGGATTAATCCCAATAGCTTGGTTATAATCAGCCAATGCTAAATCCCATTTCTGCAGGTCAGCGTAAACATTACCGCGATTGTAGTAAGCTAGATCCTCATTACGATTAATCCCAATAGCCTGGGTGAAATCAGCCAATGCTAAATCCCATTTCTGCAGGTTAACGTAAACAATACCGCGATTGTTGTAAAAAGCAGCACGGGGACTGAGTTTAATCGCCTGATTTATCGCCAACTCAGCCTCTGCATACCTCTTTAAATCAGACAACACCAAATACTTCACATTATACAAATTAGGATTACCAGGCTCCAGCTTAATCGCCTGATTGATAGCATCCAGCGCCCTATCCAGTTGCTGTAATCCCCTATAAACTACACTCAGATAATCCCAAGCTGGGACAAAATCACCTCTAGCCTTTACCGCCAATTCTAACGCTGCTGCTGCTTC
>NZ_JANQDG010000041.1:0-21586 GCF_029891665.1 Anabaenopsis sp. FSS-46
TTGTCCCCACTCCCACTAGCTAGGGTTTGACCATCGGGGCTGAATCCTACAGACGAAACCGGTTCAGAATGACCGGTGAGGGTGTGGCGAACCTTACCTGTCCTCACATCCCACAGTTTGATAGTCTTGTCCACACTCCCACTAGCCAGGGTTTGACCATCGGGGCTGAATCCTAAAGAATAAACCGGGCTAGAATGACCGGTGAGGGTGTGACGAACCTTACCTGTCTGCACATCCCACAGTTTGATAGTGTTGTCCAAACTCCCACTAGCCAGGGTTTGACCATCGGGGCTGAATCCTAAAGAATAAACCGAGCTAGAATGACCAGTGAGGGTATGGCGAACCTTACCGGTCCTCACATCCCACAGGTTGATAGTGTAGTCCCCACCCCCACTAGCCAGGGTTTGACCATCGGGGCTGAATCCTACAGACGAAACCGAGTTAGAATGACCGGTGAGGGTGTGGCGAAGTTTACCTGTCTTCACATCCCACAGTTTGATAGTGTTGTCCCCACCCCCACTAGCCAGGGTTTGACCATCGGGGCTGAATCCTACAGACAAAACCCAGTTAGAATGACCGGTGAGGGTGCGGCGAACCTTACCTGTCCTCACATCCCACAGTTTGATAGTCTTGTCCCAACTCCCACTAGCCAGGGTTTGACCATCGGGGCTGAATGCTACAGAATAAACCTCCTTAGAATGTCCGGTGAGGGTGTGGCGAACCTTACCTGTGGTCACATCCCACAGTTTGATAGTGTTGTCACAACTCCCACTAGCCAGGGTTTGACCATCCGGGCTGAATCCTACAGAAAAAACCGGTTCAGAATGACCGGTGAGGGTGTGGCGAAGCTTACCTGTCCTCACATCCCACAGTTTGATAGTCTTGTCCACACTCCCACTAGCCAGGGTTTGACCATCCGGGCTGAATCCTACAGACCAAACCGAGTCAGAATGACCAGTGAGGGTTGTGGGTGAAAAGTTACTACCGGGTGAGGTTGTAACTTTTACTGGGGATGTTTGAGTCGTTGCAGTGGTTACAGGTTGGCTCTGGGGTGCATAATTAGGAGGGGACGGCTGGACTTTTACACTCCCTGGAAAAATCTCAACCCCAATTTTACTAACGCGATCGCACCAATAGCAGCTACCATAACTTTGGCTATAGTAATGACTGTCAATCTGGTTACAGGGTATTAAACTTTCACTAGCAACTTTTAACGCCTGCAACCATTCCTGTGCACTGGGGCGTAAATCAGGATTTTTATACCCATCATTAAAGCATCTGAGAAAACAACTTTTTACCTGTGGATGGAGAATTTCTAGGGGTATGGTTCTATCTACGGGTTCCAGTAACTGATGGTGAGAATATAGCCATATACCCTGACTAATATATTCACCAGGTTCTGGCGGTTCCCCTGCACCTTTCCACCTCCCCGCATATGGACTCTGACCACTGAATAATAATTGATATATAATCATCCCCAAGCGAAATCGGTCATGGATTTCCGTTTGCTCAATGGTTGCAAAGTCCTGACCAATTAACTCCGGTGGTGTGTACTCAGGGGTTCCCACCAAGCAACGGTAAACTTTACCAGTTTGAGGATGACGCACCTGAAAAGAATCTGTATCAATAATTGAAGGTAAAGCCCGATCATTGACTAAAATATTTTGCGGCTTAATATCACCTAACACATACCCTTTATCGTGTAATGCCCCTATAATTGACACAATATTCAGGGCTGTGTAGTGGAAAAACCGCCAGTCAGCCGGTAGTTTACATACTTTGTTGCGACGTGTGGGGTTGTAAACATCATAAATTTCTTCCCCTCCCCGAATTTCCTCCATTAAAAAGCCCACCAAATTACCCTGAGCATTTTTGAGGACTGACCGAGGCCAAGCGAAAGAAATATGATTGATGTGGCGATTTGGATCAGACGGTGGATAGTCGAGCATCACCGCTAACTTTTGCATTCGTTCCGGTGTGGACTGATGATAAATTTTAGCTAAATAACCACTGTGATCAGTCCGCCAAACTTTAGCTTCACCACTATTAGCCAGTTCAGTCAGGAGATTAATTGATTTACCGGTACTAGCACAAATTAGGCGGGTCATAAATGGTAATTTACTGTTGTTTAAATGCAAGGTAGATAAAAGTCTCAGAAACGCCCCTATTTTCTACTACAATCCCATTAGGATTCTCAGCCTATCTTCAACCAATGTCAGTATTTCCGGCGATACAGTTCCCCATCGCTTTTCCAGGCGTTCTACTGAGATTGATCTTACGTCCTCGCACTTGATAAAACTTTGTATTTTCACTCCTCCCTCTGGAGGTTTAACTGTGACATGAAAAGGGATTCCCTTGTCTTTAGAAGTTACTGGCAAAACAACAACTAAGCCAGAGGCACCCCGATTAAACAGGTCTACTGAAATAACTAAACATGGACGCTTACCAGCTTGTTCATGCCCTCTTACTGGGTTAAGATCCACTGTCCATATTTCTCCTCTGGTAATTTCCGCCACTACCTTTCTACTCCATCAGCGAGAGTTTGTTCCCATGTTTGCCTTTCAGAAATTTCCTCTTGCCATAAATCCTCATTTTTCCTCAAGGCGGCGAAGGCTTCATTTGCCTGAACTAGGAAAACATATCTGCGATAATTTTCAATGGCTTTGTCTAATACTGTTTGAAGCGTCTCTCCAGAGGAGTCAACCAGTGCCAAGAGACTTTTGTGAGCAGCGTCACTAATGCTAACTTTTAATTCAGGCATACTTTTCTGTACTAGGTTGTGTTAAAGCTATTATAACTATCAAATCACAAGTATCTATTAGAGGTTGTTTGATCACTTTTCAGCCATAATTTTCATCACATCTTCACCCCATTTATCACCCCATTTAATTGATTAAATCCAGTTCCCTCCCCTTACAAGGGGAGGGTTAGGGTGGGGTCAAGCAATGGCTTTTATATGCTTGCTTGCGTTGTTCCAACAAATCCAAACCATATTCAATGGCCTCACCCATGGGGGTTAAACCCTCTGCTCTTAACTGGGGGGGTGTAAAACCGGTAATACTCACAAAGTCCTGTGTCAGCCGCACCGGTCCAAAGGTGACAATAGCCACATCTACACTCATTGATGCTTGTCCATCTTTAAGCACATCAGCTTGAAAGGTAGCAAGACCTCTATTTAACTCTTCAATGGGTCTGCCTGACATAGAGCCAGATACATCAAGTAATAGTACCACAGGGCAGCGATTTTCTGGGTTATCGGCAAATTCAGGCATTCCTAAAGCCATTGAGATACTCCTAGTGTAGTGTCTTCCAATACTTAATACTTAATTAAGATTGTATGACAATTTTAGCTTTTAGTGTAGGAGTTAACTTAAATTTTTTTACCTGAACTGTGTAAACTCTGTAAGAGGTTGTTTGATAAGTTTTTCATAGGGAACAGGGAACAGGGAACACACAAAAAACAATCAAATCAAATCCCCTCCCCTTACAAGCAGAGGGTTAGGGGGGGTCAATATTTGATACACTATTCATGATAATGATAACTTTTAAAACATCCTGTAAATATTCTCCCAATAGATTATTTACACTTCCCTCGGTCAGGCGATCGCCTAGCCATGATTTAACCCTGATCATTCAAGTTCAGTAATTCCGTCAGCAGCACAGGAGAGTAAATGAAGATGCATCAAACAGACTCGCCCTTACCTCCGCAAGAAACACTACCAACTATGTATGATTTACCAAGCGAAAATCAGGAGGAGCCGGGTTTGCCAGACGAGTTTCACCTTTTACAATCTGAATTACTGCGCAGCACCTTTCGCCCCCCTAGTTATCCAGAAGATAATATTTTTACAGCCAGCGATTTAAACTTATACTACCACCCCCTACATAGCCAATGGTATAAACGCCCAGACTGGTTTGCAGTCTTGGGGGTATCGCGGTTTCATCACCAAACAGACCTACGGTTAAGTTATGTGACTTGGCAGGAGGGAACTAATCCTTTTGTGGTAGTTGAACTCATATCACCAGGTACGGAAGCAGAAGATTTAGGACCCAGATCACAGGTCAACCAACCACCTAATAAATGGTCAGTGTATGAGCAAATTTTGAGAGTCCCCTATTATTTTGTCTTCAACCGTTATACTAACGAGTTGCAATGTTTTGGGTTAATGATGAACCGCTATCAACCTCTACCTATGAATGGGGGAGGGCTATGGTTAGAAGAACCAAAACTCGGTTTAGGACTGTGGAAAGGAGAATACCAAGGGTTAACCAGATTGTGGTTACGTTGGTATGACGGGGATAATAATTGGATACCTACACCCGCAGAACAGGAAAAACAACGGGCTGATTCCGCTGAGTTACGACTGGCTAGGTTGTTTCACCTGATACAAACCCAAGGAATTGGTTTACCTGATGATGAATAATTCTCCCAATCAGCTAAACTCAAAAATGCTGCGTTTTTCCTGATTATGTCCGACTCCCAAACTGTTAGTACTGCTGTTGCTAAACTCTACGATACTTATCCCTTCCCCCCAGAACCCATATTAGATGAGCCTCCCCCTGGGTATAATTGGCGCTGGAATTGGTCAGCTGCTTACAATTTCTGCACGGGACGTAAACCAGTAAAGCAAGATATCCGCATTTTAGATGCGGGTTGTGGTTCCGGTGTGGGGACGGAATATTTAGTACACCTCAACCCCCAAGCTCAGGTGGTGGCTATTGATTTAAGTGCGGGTACTTTGGAAGTGGCTAAAAAACGCTGTCAAAGTTCCGGTGCTGACCGGGTGGAGTTTCATCACCTGAGCTTGTATGATGTGGCACAGTTACCCGGTGAGTTTGATTTAATTAACTGTGTGGGGGTTCTGCATCATTTACCTGACCCCGTTCGCGGTCTCCAAGCTTTAGCCACAAAACTCGCCCCCGGTGGACTGATGCACATTTTTGTTTATGGGGAGTTGGGACGTTGGGAAATTCAACTCATGCAAAAGGCGATCGCCCTGGTTCAAGGTGAGAAAAAAGGCGATTACCGTGATGGGGTACAAGTGGGGCGACAAATATTCGCCGCATTACCAGAAAATAACCGAATTGTCAAGCGGGAAAAACAACTCTGGTCATTAGAGAACCACAAGGATGAATGTTTTGCCGATATGTACCTTCATCCCCAGGAGATTGATTACAATATTGATACACTGTTTGAATTAATTGATGCTTGTGGTTTAGAGTTTACCGGTTTTTCTAATCCAGGATTTTGGCAGTTAGATAGACTCCTAGCCAAAGCCCCAGATATTATCCAACGGGTGGAAAGTTTGAGCGATCGCCAAAAATACCGCCTGATAGAATTACTAGACCCAGAAGTTACCCATTATGAATTTTTCCTCAGTCGCCCCCCCCTAGTCAAATCCGACTGGTCAGAGGATAACTCAATCTTACAAGCCACTCCCGAACTTAACCCTTGTCTTGATGGATTCCCAAGTAAATGTATATTTAATTACAACTATCAAGTAATAAACCTGTCAGACCCAGAGTTAGAATTTCTGCAAAACTGTGATGGTAACTTAACCGTGGGGGAAATTTTAGCCACAGTGGAAATCACCTTAAAACAAATCAGGACACTCCTGGAACAACAGGTAATTATATTAACACCACTTTAATTAAAGCAGTAATTTTAGTCCTGTTACAGTACCATGAATGTGAAAAAAAAGCAATAAACATCAACAAGACATAGCGGGACTTCTACCCCCAGTCTGATCATGACAAGAAGTTAATTGTTTTTTTCTAAAGTATTGTTACCTGATCATGATATGATTCAGCTGACTGAATGTGCAGTCATTACAAGTTAGCTGTACTGGTTTCAAGTCTCGTGAGCTTGTCTGAAGATTCAATTGACCCCACTGCGACAACACAACAAGATGGGAAATCTGGTTTTGAGGACACAGAACCAGCCAACTCTTCCATGGCAGAGTTTTATCGACTCTATCGGGAACTGTTGCTCATCACACTTGCCTTAACGGGGATAATTTTTGTCTCTGTGTGGATTGGCTATTCTCTTAACATTGCCCTGAATTATTTGTTAGGGGCGTGCGCAGGTGTGCTTTACTTGAAAATGTTGTCCAGAGATGTTGAGCGTTTAGGTCGAGAAAAACAGTCCCTGAGTAAAACCCGGCTAGCACTACTAGTCATCCTAATCTTGCTAGCATCGCGGTTAAACCAACTCCAAATACTCCCCATCTTCCTGGGGTTTCTCACCTACAAAGCCACACTCATCATCTACGTCATCAAAACGGCTTTTGTCTCCGACTAGCCAGAGTCACAAAAAACCAAACCGCGTCAGGGACATCCCCACCGCAAAAACAAGCTACTCCTATCCAACCAAGACAGGAGAACCCATTGATATGCAAAGAAAATGCTCAATTTTCTGAACCCCTACACCTTCCCCCTCGCGGAACTGGAAGTAGGAAAACATCTATACTGGCAAATAGGCAACCTCAAGCTGCACGGTCAGGTTTTTCTCACCTCATGGTTTGTGATTGGCGTCCTGGTGCTAGCCTCCCTCGCAGCAAGCAGTAACATCAAAAGAATCCCCAGCGGTATCCAAAACCTCATGGAATACGCCCTCGAATTTATTCGAGACCTAGCGAAAAACCAAATAGGTGAAAAAGAATATCGCCCCTGGGTACCCTTTGTTGGCACCTTGTTCTTATTCATCTTCGTCTCAAATTGGTCAGGAGCCTTAGTTCCATTCAAATTGATTCACTTACCAGAAGGTGAACTAACAGCACCCACCAGCGACATCAACACCACAGTCGCCTTAGCACTGCTCACATCCCTAGCATATTTTTATGCAGGATTCAGCAAAAAAGGCTTGGGGTACTTTGGCAACTACGTACAACCAGTATCGTTCATGTTGCCATTCAAAATTATCGAAGATTTCACCAAACCCCTGTCCCTCAGCTTCCGGTTATTCGGTAACATTTTGGCTGATGAACTGGTGGTTGGTGTGTTGGTACTACTAGTACCCCTATTTGTACCCTTACCAGTAATGGCTTTGGGGCTATTCACTAGCGCCATTCAAGCGCTCATCTTCGCCACCCTAGCGGCCGCCTACATCGGCGAAGCTATGGAAGACCACCACGGCGAAGAACACGAGGGACATTAAAAACCCTCAAACATCAATCTGTCAGTTTGTTGCTTGTAATAACTAACAGACGACAACATCTAGACCCATTCAAACCCATAAAGTAAGGAAAAAAATATCATGGATTCATTAGTTGCTGCCGCTTCCGTCCTAGCTGCTGCTCTCGCTGTTGGTTTAGCTGCAATCGGACCTGGTATTGGTCAAGGTAACGCTGCTGGACAAGCGGTAGAAGGTATAGCCCGTCAGCCAGAAGCAGAAGGCAAAATCCGCGGCACATTACTACTGAGCTTGGCATTCATGGAAGCTCTAACCATCTACGGACTAGTAGTAGCTCTAGTACTATTGTTTGCTAACCCCTTCTCATAATCAGTACTAAATCTTAAGTACTGAGTGCTGAGTACTGAGTCAAAGCCAAGTTAAACACCTTTAACTCACAGCTGAACAACTCAGGACTCAGGACTAATATATTAGAGAGAAAATAGCAACCATGACACACTGGATCTCATTATTAGCAGTAGAAGAACTGGCCAAAGAAGGGGGACTGTTTGACCTAGACGCCACCCTTCCCTTAATGGCAATTCAATTTCTAATTCTAGCCCTACTCCTAAACGCAACACTCTACAAGCCCCTGGGTAACGCCATTGATGGCCGGAATGACTACATCCGCAACAATCAACTAGAAGCACAGGAACGCTTATCTAAAACCGAGAAACTAGCAGAGCAATATGAACAAGCTCTAGCGGGTGCTAGAAAAGAAGCACAGAAAATTATTGCGGATGCTCAAACAGAGGCACAAAAAATTGCAGCCGAGAAAATAGCGGCAGTGCAACGACAAGCCCAAGTAGAGAAAGAACAAGCAGCCAGTCAAATTGAGCAGCAAAAACAAGAAGCCTTCGCTTCATTAGAGCAACAAGTAGACACCCTCAGCCGCCAAATACTAGAAAAGCTCCTAGGAGCAGACCTAGTTAGTCGCAGCTAAGGAAAAATCAACTTGGAATCATTAACTGACCTAAAAGACACCCCCGCCCTTAGAAACCGGAAGGCTGAAGGTGTCTAATTAAGGATGTCAGTAATCTTAAACCTTGGCAGCGCCGTTGTGGATGAAAAATCATGGGGACTTTTTTACCGTTGATGGCGGAAGCGATCGCCGTCGGAACTGACCTAACAGAGGCAAGTGAACATAGTGGTTTTAGTCTAAATACTAATATATTTGACACAAACCTAATTAACCTTGCCATTATTATTACAGTGCTGTTAGTTTTCGGACGCAAAGTACTAGGTACAACCCTAAAAACTCGTCGCGACAACATCGAAACAGCAATTAAAAACGCCGAGCAACGCGCCGCTCAAGCAGCGCAGCAACTCAAACAAGCACAGCAGAACCTAGAAGCAGCCCAAGCAGAAGCGCAAAGAATCAAACAAGCCGCTCAAGCCACCGCCCAAGCGGCAGCAGAGGCGATATTAGCTCAAGCGGCTATAGATATTGAACGCCTACAAGCAGCAGGAGCAGCAGACCTCAACGCAGACCTGAACAAAGCGATCGCCCAGTTACAGCAACGGGTAGTTGCTCAAGCACTGCAAAAAGTTGAATCAGAACTTAAAAGCGGTATAGCTCAAGAGACGCAGACAATCTTGATTGACCGCAGCATTGCCCAACTAGGAGGCGAAGCATGACCAGTAAAATAGCTACAGACGAAATAGCCAGCCCTTATTCCCAAGCTCTTCTATCCCTAGCCCAATCAAAAAACTTCACAGAAGAGATTGGCGCAGATGCACGCAGCTTATTAGCCCTATTCCAGGAAAATCAGGACCTACAGAACTTCATTGCTAACCCCTTTATTAAAGGCGAAAACAAAAAAGTTCTGATTAGACAAATACTTGGCGAAAGTGGTAACCCCTACCTACGTAACTTCCTGTTGTTACTAGTAGACAAACGCCGCATAGCCTTTCTGGAAGCAGTATTAAACCAGTACTTGGTTTTACTGCGACAACTAAATCAAACAGCGCTAGCAGAAGTAATCTCAGCAGTTCCCCTGAGTGAAGCTCAACAGCAAGCAGTAGTAGAAAAAGTTCTCAGCATCACCAACGCCCGCCAAGTGGAGCTACAAACCAAAATAGATAGCGACTTAATTGGTGGTGTAATCATTAAAGTCGGTTCCCAAGTAATTGATGCTAGCCTCCGCGGTCAGTTGCGCCGTCTTTCTTTGCGCTTAACTGGTAATTAGTCACGCATCGTTCACCGTTGACAGTTCACCGTTAACCGCAAAACACAGTCAACAGTCAATCGTCAACCAACCACCAAACAAAACAATATAGACTTATGAGTATTTCAATTAGACCGGACGAAATCAGCAGCATTATTCAGCAGCAAATCGAGCAATACGACCAAGAGGTTAAGGTTGCTAATGTTGGTACAGTTCTTCAAGTAGGTGACGGTATCGCCCGCATCTATGGACTAGAAAAAGCCATGGCTGGGGAACTCCTGGAATTTGAAGATGGTACCGTAGGTATCGCCCAAAACTTAGAAGAAGACAACGTGGGCGCTGTGCTTATGGGTCAAGGGCTGAATATCCAAGAGGGTAGCTCTGTGACCGCCACCGGGAGAATTGCTCAGGTTCCGGTAGGTGAAGCCATGATTGGCCGCGTAGTCAACGCTTTGGGTCTTCCCATCGACGGGAAGGGAGATATTAACACCACCGAAACTCGGTTAATTGAATCCCCAGCCCCCGGTATCATCGCCCGTCGGTCTGTACATGAACCCATGCAAACCGGTATCACCGCTATTGACTCTATGATTCCTGTGGGTCGGGGTCAACGGGAATTAATCATTGGTGACCGTCAAACAGGTAAAACGGCGATCGCCATCGACACCATCATCAACCAAAAATCAGAAGATGTAATTTGTGTCTATGTAGCCATCGGTCAAAAAGCCTCCACTGTAGCTAACGTCGTCCAAACCCTCCAAGAAAAAGGCGCTATGGATTACACCGTAGTCGTCGCCGCCAACGCCAGCGACCCCGCCACCCTCCAATACCTCGCCCCCTACACAGGAGCCACCATAGCCGAGTACTTCATGTACAAAGGTAAAGCCACCTTAGTAGTCTATGATGACCTATCTAAGCAAGCCCAAGCCTATCGCCAAATGTCTCTCCTGCTCCGTCGCCCACCCGGACGGGAAGCATACCCCGGTGATGTATTCTACATCCACTCCCGCCTATTAGAACGCGCCGCCAAACTCAGCGACGAGTTAGGTAAGGGTAGTATGACTGCTCTCCCCATTATTGAAACTCAAGCTGGTGACGTTTCGGCATATATCCCCACCAATGTAATTTCTATTACTGATGGTCAGATATTCTTGTCCTCCGACCTATTCAACGCCGGGATTCGTCCCGCAGTTAACCCCGGTATCTCTGTATCCCGCGTTGGTTCCGCCGCCCAAACCAAAGCCATGAAAAAGGTTGCCGGTAAGGTTAAGTTAGAATTAGCCCAGTTTGACGACCTCCAAGCCTTCGCTCAGTTTGCTTCTGACTTAGACAAAGCCACCCAAGACCAACTAGCACGGGGTGCAAGATTACGGGAACTACTCAAACAGCCCCAAAATGCTCCTCTGTCTGTATACGAGCAGGTAGCAATTCTATATGCTGGTATTAATGGTTATCTAGATGATATCCCCACAGAGAAAGTAACTAGCTTTACCAAGGGACTCAGAGAATACCTAAAGACTGGTAAGCCTGAGTATACCGAAGCAGTCAGCACCAAAAAGGCACTAGGTGACGAGGAAGAAACCGCCCTCAAAGCTGCGCTGCTTGAATATAAGAAGACCTTCCAAGCAACAGCGTAATGGGTTCACTATTGACCTTTTTACTGTGTAAAAAGTCAATAGTTACCCGTCAACCGTCAACCGTCAACCGTCAACCAACATGCCCAATCTCAAAGCAATACGCGATCGCATTCAGTCGGTCAAAAACACCAAAAAAATCACAGAAGCCATGCGACTCGTAGCAGCTGCTAGAGTCCGTCGCGCCCAAGAACAAGTCACCGCCACCCGTCCCTTCGCTGACCGCCTCGCACAGGTGTTGTATGGTTTGCAAACCCGTCTCCGGTTTGAAGACGTAGACCTACCCCTACTCAAAAAACGGGAAGTTAAAACCGTAGGACTATTAGTAATTGCCGGCGATCGCGGTTTATGTGGCGGTTACAATACTAATATTATCCGTCGGGCAGAAAACCGTGCTAAGGAACTGCAAGCGGAAGGTGTAAGTTACAAGTATGTCTTGGTGGGACGTAAAGCCATTCAGTATTTCCAACGGCGCTCACAACCTATTGATGGGACTTACACAGGCTTGGAACAAATTCCTACAGCAGCAGAAGCTACAGAAATTGGTGACCAACTGCTTTCTTTATTTCTTTCCGAAAGTGTTGACAGGATAGAATTAATCTATACCAGGTTTGTCTCTTTGGTTAGCTCCCGTCCTGTGGTTCAAACTTTATTACCTTTAGACCCTCAAGGTTTGGAAGCGCCAGATGATGAAATTTTTCGCCTCACTACCCGTGGGGGTCAGTTTGAGGTGGAACGGCAAAGGGTAACTAGCCAAGTTCGTCCTTTACCCCGGGATATGATTTTTGAGCAAGACCCTGTACAAATTCTGGATTCTTTATTACCCTTGTATCTGAGTAATCAGCTATTGCGCGCTCTGCAAGAGTCCGCAGCTAGTGAGTTAGCCGCCCGGATGACGGCGATGAATAATGCTAGTGACAACGCTGGGGAGTTGATTAAAACTCTTTCCTTGTCCTACAACAAAGCTAGACAAGCGGCTATTACCCAAGAGCTTTTAGAGGTTGTGGGTGGTGCTGAGGCATTAAGTTAACCTTAAGTTAACCAGTTTCTAATTGTCGCCGGCAGTAATCAGGCATACTAGTAGAGACGTTCTCGGTAATGTCTCTACATTAATCTTAATTCCCAACTTTCCTGTTTCCTGTTTCCTGTTCCCTGTTCCCTGTTCCCTGTTCCCTGTTCCGGTGTTCCGGTGTTCCGGTGTTCCGTTTGTATTATGGCTGAGGCTACCCCCGGCTTTTTGGTTTGTAAACTTGATTTCGAGCTAAGGTATTAGTCAAATGCGTTCACTGTTGACAGTGCACTGTTAACTGAAAAATACAGCCAACCGTCAACTGTTAACCGTCAACTGTCACGCTGATCAGTCCCAACACTATGGAAAATGAAGCGGTAACGCTCTACTGCCCAAATCAAGATTGTCTGGCCGCTAACCCTTTAAATCACAAGTTCTGCCAGCAATGCTCCGCACCCCTCCCGAAACGATATCTGTGGGCTGTGGGGGATGTTCTGAATATGGGTAGCCCTGGAGATGTATTAGGCGATCGCTATTTAGTTATTCAAAATAATATCCTTTTAGATACAAAGCCAGGAATACTACCGCAAATGCCTGACTTAGGGAAGCTCCATGGGAGTTCTCTTGAGCAGATAAAAGTTTATTTGAGACTATTTCCCCATAGATTAAACATACCACAGATATATGGCATACTGCCTGGGTATGGAGCCGCTTCAGATAAGCCAATTTTACTTTTAGAACAGCCGCCTTTATACTCGGTTGATTCCCCACTCCAGGTGCAGCTATATCCCCAGTTAACCACAGCCTGGCATCAGGCTTCCTCTATGCGTCAACTTAACTGGTTATGGCAAATAGCCCATCTGTGGCAACCTTTCCACAGTCAGGGGGTAGCTAGTAGTTTAATAGATGCTGATGTCCTCCGAGTCGCTGGACCTTTAGTCCGCCTGTTGCAGTTGCGGTTTGATGCTCACAAATCCCCAAGTTTACGCCAATTAGGCAAATTTTGGCAACAACTACTGCCCCAATCCCTACCACCTGTAGCTGATTTTATTCGGGAGATTAGTAATTTTTTGATTGAGGGGAGGATTAGTTCCCCAGATGTTTTAATTGCAGTTTTAGATCAAGGTCTGGCACAGTTGGGCGCATCACAAACCCTCACCGTCCAGATGACCACTCTCACTGACACCGGTCCTAAACGTGAACGCAACGAAGACGCTTGCTACCCGAACAGCGGCACGGTGGTGACTATGCCCCCACAGGACTCTGCTTTAGCCATAGTCTGTGACGGCATCGGCGGACACCAAGGGGGGAATATTGCTTCTAACTTAGCCATTGAAAGCATCTCTCAACAGTTACAGGAGGTGACTGATTTAACGGTTCGACTCCGCTCACCGACCACTGAAGATCCTCTGGAACCTTCCCGAATCTTAGCTATTCTGGATGATGCCGTGGCTGTGGCTAATGACAAAATTAGCGATCGCAATGACAGTGAACATCGTCAAGCCCGTCAACGTATGGGTACAACTCTGGTCATGGCTTTACCTGTGGGACATGAAATGTACCTTACTCATGTCGGTGATAGCCGCGCTTACTGGGTGACGCGAGAGGGTTGTTATCAAGTCACTTTAGATGATGATCTAGCTTCCCGCGAGGTGAGGTTGGGGTATGCTGTTTATCGTGAGGCTGTAGGGAACCGTGGGGCTGGTTCTTTGATACAAGCTCTGGGTATGAGTGGTAGTAGCTCATTACATCCTACTTCCCAGCGGTTTATTCTGGATGAAGAGGGGATTTTTTTACTGACTTCAGATGGACTGAGTGATTTTGACCGTGTAGAAGACTATTGGCAAACGGAAATTTTACCAATTTTGACTGGTGAAGATGATATTATTTCAGTGGCGAATAAATTGGTAGAACTTGCTAATACTAAAAATGGACATGATAATGTTACTTTGGCTTTAATACATTATAAAGTACAATATTCTGATAGTTTGTCTGGCGTAGCCACACCAGATTTAACTTTAAAGGCAGTTATTCCAGATATTTCCTCTGTGTCGGCAGCAAGTTCTGGAACTCAGGAGTTACACCCCACTCTATTAGAGGGTAGCCATAACCAAAAAACTCAAGTAATATCTAAAATTCAGTCCAGTGGGCTTGCTAAATTACCTTTAAACCTACTTGTGCTGTCCTTGTTGCTGGTTTTAGCTGGTTTACTAGGATATTGGATGATGCAGTTGAGATACCGCTCTAATATTCCTACCCCTGAAACACCGCAAACTCCTAGTAATTCTCAACCTGCTCAAAGCCAGTAACCTCAAAGTGTAAAATTATCTTCCTAATTGGATCTGTGGTATGGTTAGTACCAAAGATTATTTAGGTGATTATTTATAGCCTTTTTCAGGCTCATGAAGTACACACCAATTCCCTATTCCCTATTCCCTGTTCGGTGTGTTCCCTGTTCCCTCAAACTAAAAAAAATTGTACCTCACGAGCATGGGAAATGCTATATTGTTATTTATCACCAATAAAGCGGGTGGCAAAATTTTGCGATCGCGTTGGTGATAGTACCCGCGCTTTCAAAATCGCCGCCATCAAGAACGCATAAGACAATACCCCCACCACTACCAAAAATAAACCATTGATTGATCCTGTTGCATTCCACAAAGCATGAAGTGCAGATGCGCTTAGATAACCAATAGAGAGAATCTGCCAACTCATCCGGGGTTTGAGAACAGCCAACCCAATAAAATAGCCCAAGTAGCCACTATAAGCCATGTGTCCGGCTACGGAGCCTAAAATTCGCGGAATTAGTAGTTGAAACCCAGCTAATTGCCCAGCCGCCCCTATGCCCACCTGTTGAGCCACATTTTGGGTAATATCTGGTACATATTGTCCTAAAGTTTCCAGTAGGGTAAAACCCACAGCGGAGGCGGTTCCCAGGAGAATGCCATCTAAAGGTTCCCAAATACCAATGCGTTCTCGCCAAGGTGAGGGTAAGTTACGACCTATAAAATACGCGCTGATTAAAGGTAATGCTTTGAGCAATTCTTCCATCAACCCCGCACCGAAGAACATCCTGATCAGCAATTCTGTAAAGGTGATAGACTCTTGAGGAGAAGGTAAGTTACCTGGTAGAATCACCCGAAACACAAAGATAAATAAATCCAACAGGGGACTAAGTAAAATCAAGGTTGTCGTTAATGCAGTCCCCATTAGCACCCACCAAGACTTCTGTTTACCGCAAAGTTGGTAAACAAAATAGTAAGCAGCTGATGCTATGTAAGTGGCGACTATTACCTGATTAATCTGGGGCTGACCGACAGTGGCAAACATCATCACCACAAATATTACTGTCAATATTCCCGGTATTAGATAAGCTTTACGAGTTAAATCTTTACCTGTGGAAATAATCGGAAACAGTTGCGTAAAGCTAACTGAATCAGGTTGTTTTAAATATGTATGGGGGTGGCTTTTTGAAGCCGATGGTAGCGGTTTGACTACGTTGGTCATTACCGTAGGTTGAGAAATTAAGTCATACTCAAAAATAAATTCCGGACCATCAGAACCCAGGGAAATGTGATCGCCAGGGTGCAATTCTTGACACTCAGACAGGCGTTTGCCATTTAAAAAAGTCCCATTAGCACTATTTAAATCACAAATTACCCAGCTAAATTTGTGTTCTGGGGATGAGGAGAGGGGACGAACCACGGCATGACGACGAGATACCATCCGATACATCATGGCATCCAAGACAACTTGGCAGGTTGGGTCGCGTCCAATTACCGCCTCTTTACTGGTGAGCAGCGAATAGCGAGAACCTGCTGCGGGAGCTGCTGCATTACCAGACACTAGCCGCAGAAATGCATTATGTCTTGTGTTTTTGCCTGTCATTTAGTTAGGGTGTCTTTCCAAACAAATTCATAACAACTAATATGGCTTGAGAACTTAATCTCAGCGACGCTTACAGCAGCATTGCTAAATACACTATAGCTTTACTTACAGCTAAGAAACTTTAAAGCTGATTTAAGATTTAAAATTGCTTAACTCACTAGTACCAAGCATTCTAGCTAATCAAATTATTTTCTGTGCTGTATTTGTCAAATATATTATTTAAACTTTATCGATTCTATAGATTAGAAAATTCAATCCCCTCAAATCTTAGTAGTATTTAAAACATTTTTTTAATCGGATAATAATTGTTTGAGACTAACATTTTCTAACTTTATAGCATTTCCCATGCTCGTGAGGTACAATTTTTTTTAGTTTGAGGGAATAGGGAATAGAGAATAGGGAATTGGTGTGTACTTCAGCATTAAAAAGGCTATATTCATGGAGTTACAAAGTTTTTTAGTTTGAGGGAACACACCGAACAGGGAACAGGGGAAAAAATGGGTGTGTACTTCAGCATTAAAAAGGCTTTATACCGCCTTTTGCTGAGGAATATTTTTGTTTAGATAAAAGCCCGTGACGAGGATTGAACTCGTGACCTCACCCTTACCAAGGGTGTGCTCTACCACTGAGCCACACGGGCAAAAAAATTGATTTTTGGGTTGAGAGCTATAAAACAGTGAAATTACCAGTCACTGAATAATTATAGCTCACAACTTGAGAAGTGGTGGGCCGGGCTGGATTTGAACCAGCGTAGGCGCTAGCCAACGGATTTACAGTCCGTCTCCATTAACCACTCGGACACCGACCCATTTGTCTCACGATTACTAACATTAGCACCGGCTTCGAGAAATTGCAAGGGGGTAACCAAAAATATTTGACTCATTGCTGAAAATTCTGGTATTCCTAACCTAGCCCTCGTTCGGTATACCGCCCCCATGGTGTCTACCCTAACTTGTTCACCATTTGTCACAATAAAAAGACTGTTACATCAGTTCCAGGAAAATATCGGCCAAAAATTAGCCTCAGTTGTCAGCTGTGGTGACGCTATGCCATAAAAATAATTTGGGACGAGTAGACAATCATGGACGAAAATAAACAGGTAAACAATACAAGCCAGCAATTGGGTGAACCAATAGAGGTATCAATGACGAGTGACTCACCAGCCCCTACCAACCCTAACGTATCTGGCGCAGGGTGGTTTCCTGATCAAGTGACAACACCAGATAAACTATCGGAAGATACAACCATTTCACCAGAAAATGGTGTTCCTGCCACTGATACAACTGAATTAGAAACCGCTGCTGTAGCGGAATTGACTCAACAAATTGAATCCCTCAAAGTGCAACTAGAAGAACGCGGTACTCAATATATGAGGATTGCCGCAGATTTTGAAAATTACCGCAAACGTACCAGCAAAGAAAAAGAAGATCTGGATTTGCAAGTGAAGCGGAATACTATTTTGGAATTGCTCCCCATAGTTGATAATTTTGAGCGGGCGCGAGCGCACCTCAAGCCACAAACTGATGGTGAGATGACAATTCACAAAAGTTATCAAGGGGTTTATAAACAATTAGTAGAATCTCTCAAACGCCTGGGTGTATCACCAATGCGTCCAGAAGGGGAACAGTTTGACCCCAATGTCCATGAAGCGGTTATGCGGGAAGCAACGGATGAACATCCCGAAGGAACAGTTTTAGAAGAGTTAGTACGTGGATACTACTTAGGCGATCGCGTGCTGCGCCATTCAATGGTCAAGGTAGCAGCGCCCAAGGAAGACACATCACCCGTACAACAAGATCAGTCTTCAGCTAAAAGTTAAACTGTAGTTACTGGTGTCGCATTTTAAATTGGGGTATGACCAGTCATCCCCGGGCTGCATATGCTTGTGGGTGGAGTGAATCTAAAATACTCATTGCCCTTCCTAGGGCGGTAATAAGACCAATGTCAACTACCTACACTCGCCCTTCCGGGGAGTGTAGGCTTCTGCTAGATGGGGGGGTTATCATGGACTAGAGATCCCCAGAGTAGAATGTCAGCAAACAGCGGTGGGGGGTTTTCCGTACCTAATTGTGCGGCTAGCTCCTATAGTTGATCAGCAAAGGTTTACCCTGGGAAGTAGCACAATTGTACAAGAGACAGTTTATTGTCCAACTTTGGCTATTTGTGTGGTTTGCTTTTAATTTACTGCATCTTTTTATGAAAGGTAAAAGGTAAAATCGATAATATATTAATATGAATATTAATAAAAATTAACTTTTTATTTCTGCCTAGTTTCCGGCAAGCCGCCCTTCAAAGAACACTAAGTTATCCAAAGCAGTCACCTGAGGGAGTTTTTGCCCCCAGGACAACAACCGGAGTAAAGATTTTCCTGACTGGCATACTGTTACTAGTAGCGAGTCCTCCAGGATATGACTTACCCTAGGATAGCAAGTGTCTGTGGCGTTGATTGCCTTGTTGCTTTCTTCCTCCTAACTTTTACCTTTGCTATATGGCCCGCGACTATTATGAAATTCTGGGTGTCTCTCGTGACGCCGACAAAGAAGACATCAAACAAGCTTACCGCCGTTTAGCCCGGAAGTATCACCCAGATGTGAACAAAGAACCGGGAGCCGAAGATCGGTTTAAGGAAATTAACCGCGCTTATGAAGTGCTTTCTGAGCCGGAGATTCGAGAACGATATAACCGTTTTGGTGAAGCTGGTATTTCCGGTGGCGCAGGCGCAGGCTTCCAAGACATGGGCGATATGGGCGGCTTTGCCGATATCTTTGAAAGTATTTTCAGTGGCTTCGCTGGTGGCGGTATGGGCGGTCAAACGCAACGGCGGCGCAGCGGACCAGTACGGGGTGACGACTTAAGGTTAGACCTGAAGTTAGAGTTTCGCGAAGCTGTATTTGGTGGGGAAAAAGAAATTCGCATTTCCCATTTAGAGGTCTGTGGTGTCTGTAATGGTTCGGGTGCTAAACCAGGTACTCGCCCTCGTACCTGTTCCACTTGTGGCGGTTCGGGTCAAGTCCGGCGTGTGACTAGAACACCTTTTGGTAGCTTTACTCAAGTCTCAACTTGTCCTACCTGTAACGGTACGGGAACAGTGATTGAAGATAAATGTGATGCTTGTGATGGTAAAGGGACAAATCAAATACCCAAAAAACTAAAAATTACCATTCCCGCAGGGGTAGACAATGGCACCCGTTTACGGATCTCCCAAGAAGGGGATGCTGGTCAACGTGGCGGTCCGCCGGGGGATTTGTATGTCTACTTATTTGTGAATGAAGATGAATTATTCCAGCGGGATGGCATTAATATTCTCTCAGAAATTAAAATTAGCTACCTGCAAGCTATTTTAGGCTGCCGTTTGGAAGTAGAAACAGTAGAAGGTCCAGTGGAAATGGTTATCCCCGCCGGTACCCAGGCGAATACAGTCATGAAGCTGGAAAACCGGGGTGTGCCTCGTTTGGGCAATCCTGTCAGTCGCGGAGACCACCTGCTGACGATCTTAATTGACATTCCTACCAAGGTGACCCCCGAAGAACGGGAATTACTCGAAAAGCTCGCTAAAATTAAGGGAGACAGGACTGGTAAAGGTGGTCAAGGCTTCTTGGGGAATCTGTTTAAGTAATGAAATCTTCTCACCTTTCAACTCCCGATGCTCAACTTGACCTGCGTGGTACTCCTTGTCCGATTAATTTTGTGCGCACAAAATTATTCTTGGAAAAAATGCCGCCGGGAGGTTTGCTAGAAGTATGGCTAGATTCTGGAGAACCTATTGAGCAAGTCCCTGATAGCTTGACTATGGCAGGTTATCAGGTTGAGCAAATTACAGATTGCATGGGCTATTTTTCTTTGTTGGTAAGCCGTCCCGCTGCTGCTGGCCCATGACAACAGTCAAAACTATGCCAACTAATGGGCAGTTACTCGGTACGGTGTTAGCCGTGCAAGCCAATTTTTATCGCGTGCGGCTGGATGTAGAAGTAGGGGTTCTGGATGATCCAGCACCCCTTATCCTGCTTTGTACCCGCAGAACCCGCTTGAAAAAAATCGGACAACAGGTGATGGTGGGCGATCGCGTCATTATTTCTCAGCCAGATTGGTCTGGTGGTAGGGGCGCAGTTTCAGATGTTCTCCCCCGTGAAAGTCAATTAGACCGTCCAGCGATCGCCAATGTTGACCAAATCCTGCTAGCATTTGCGCTCACAGATCCACCCCTGGAGCCTTATCAACTAAGTCGGTTTCTGGTCAAGGCGGAATCTACTGATGTGGATGTGCTGTTATGTCTAAATAAAAGCGATTTAGTCTCGCCACAGGTACAACAGGAAATTAGCGATCGCCTGGAGGGATGGGGATATAAACCCCTATTTATCAGCGTCAAAAATGGTATTAATATTGACGAATTAACTAACTATCTGAATCATAAAATTACTGTCATTGCTGGGCCTTCTGGGGTGGGTAAATCCAGCCTGATTAATACCCTCATACCCACTCTTAACCTGCGAGTGGCAGAAGTTTCTGGTAAACTAGCACGTGGTCGCCATACAACGCGCCATACAGAATTATTTGAATTGCCAGGGGGTGGTCTACTTGCAGACACTCCCGGATTTAATCAACCGGATTTGGATTGTAGTCCAGAAGAACTAGTATATTACTTCCCAGAAGCTAGAGAGCGGTTAGCAGTGTCTAGCTGTCGATTTAGTGACTGTTTGCATCGAGACGAGCCTGATTGCGTGGTGCAGGGTGAGTGGGAAAGGTACGAACATTACTTAGAATTTTTAGAACAGGCGATCGCGCGTCAAACTCAGCTGCAACAACAAGCCGATCCTGAGTCAACACTGAAAATTAAAACCAAAGGTAAAGGTAAGCAGCAATATGAACCAAAGTTAGAGAGTAAAAAATATCGTCGCGTTTCCCGGAAGACACAGTTACAAGCATTAGAACAATTATATCAAGATGCGGAAGACTAACAGACAAGTTTTCACCTTTACCCGTCCAGGAGAGTTCAATCAAAAGGCTTAACTTCAAACCCCCGCAAACCTTGAGGTTTTTCATACTCAAGCACAACATCTTTGACCACTGCAGCAGGTGGTCCAGTGTGACACCAGCGAACCATCTGTTCTACAACCACCCGCGCTCCTTCAAAAACTGCTTCTACACGGTTATCGGGAAGATTCCGCACCCAACCGGTTAATCCCAACTGAGTCGCTGTGTCGACGGTAGCATAGCGATAGCCTACTCCTTGCACTCGACCGGAAATAAATACATGGGCGCGGACTATCTTGGGTAGTGGTGTAGGATTCGGCATAAACTGAATTGTCCCCCATTTAAACTGTATAACCTCAATAATTCTAACTCTTGTGGCATCGGCTTCTCCGCCGACCCCAACCTTGAAATGAGGTGCATTATATGAGTGCGCGGAGTGTCAATAAGATACTGATAATCTTTAAATACTTCTAAGAGGATGTTTGATAAGTTTTCAACAGGTAATTTTTATATTAGGGAACAGGGAAAAGGGAACACACCGAAGGATTGGGAAGGATTGGGTAACACACAAAAAACAATAAAATCCAGTCCCCTCCCCTTACAAGCTATCCATTACCCGGATCTTTCTTAACATTCGTGAGAGCGATCGCTCGCAAACCCCCAAACCTTAATCCTCCGTTGATGATTATCAATAAAATAAGGTTTTTATCAATAAGAATAAGGTACATTTTGTCAAGAGTAGGGA
>NZ_JANQDG010000042.1:0-15960 GCF_029891665.1 Anabaenopsis sp. FSS-46
CTTCGTTTCCCAAGAATTGCGGGCAGCAGAAGACCCAGAGTTTGAAACTTTCTATACCAAAAACATTTTGCTGAACGAGGGTATCCGCGCTTGGATGGCTCCTCAAGATCAGCCTCACAAACAATTTGTATTCCCTGAGGAAGTTCTACCTCGCGGTAACGCACTCTAAAATAAAAACCTCATTCTCGATTTTTCATTCGGCCTCCGCTCACAAGCGGGGGTATTTTTTTTTTGGTCTAACTAAAATTCTGTGTTATATTGGGTGGAGGTTAACAACCCAGAGCCATATGCTCTGCCCTTTTGATACTAAGACCGCTTAGGCAACAAGGAGGTGATGCCCATGATCGAAAGTAGTATAACCATGGGTCATCAGGTTGCAGTTAGCCGGCTGTGCGCCGGGGCTGTTCTCTAAAAGTTAGCCTTAGTCACCTTGAGAGACTAAGTTAGCTCAAGTCACTAGGCTAAAGATCGGAGTTCCTTCCGGCAGTCTGGTTGCAACCTGAAGACCCACTAGACCGCTCTGATATTAGATCAACTGATCTAAATCAGAGCGGATAGTTTTTTATGGGTATTCTCAAATTTATCAATGGTTTTTGGCTCAATTGAATATAAAAATTACGTTACAGTTAGTTTGCACATTCATAGCAACTAAACCTGTTGATTATTCCTAGATACAGCACCTTTCACCGAACCTGAAGTACAGATTGAATGATAAAACTTTTGTGGTGTGGGCATCTTTCTTGCCCGCCCTTGTACCTACTCAGATGAAATGTGCTGTAATTGTGTTTTAGGAATCAAAGGGTAAAGTATCAGCAAAAGATAATTTAGTGCAAGTTGTAGGCAAAATGTAAACAGGATTTGTTCATATGGCACAATTACTAACTGAGGTAGAAATTCAGTCACAGTCCAGCCGTTTGTCAGGTTGGACAGTTACAGGTTCTAAATTGCAGACTACCCGCAAATTTAAAGATTTCATTGCGGCGATGGAATTTGTAAACAAGCTGGTAGAACCTGCTGAATCTTCCGGACATCATCCAGACATAGGAATCTCCTATAACAAAGTCAATATCACCTTGACAACACATGATGCAGGCGGCTTGACACAAAAGGATTTTGATTTAGCTGAGGTAATTTCTCAAATCAGTTAAAAGTTTTTTGCTCACAAGCTCTAAT
This sequence comes from Anabaenopsis sp. FSS-46, assembly GCF_029891665.1. Lineage (NCBI taxonomy): Bacteria > Bacillati > Cyanobacteriota > Cyanophyceae > Nostocales > Nodulariaceae > Anabaenopsis > Anabaenopsis sp. FSS-46. The sequence goes on from NZ_JANQDG010000042.1 coordinate 1,174, forward strand.
TATAGGTAATATCAATAGTTGAGACTAACGGGGAACATATAATTTCTCGGATCGTCTCATTTTTTTAGATATTGGTGAGAGTTAATGAGGCTATGGGCTAATATCTTGTCATATACTTCAGGTGCATTATAATGGTAGGCTATAGAGTTTTGTATTTGCCTTCTTTAATCACATTAATTTAAGGTTAATTTAAGTTTTGAATTAATAGGTTATTAGCTAGGTAAAAACTAAACTTTTGATAATAGCAACTGTATCTCATGAATACAAAAATTGTTTAATTCATGAGGTAAATGTAGCAACAATTATCTATACAAGGTGTGAGTGAAAAGCTAATATGTCTAATATGATATTGCGGAAGTCCCTGGTGGTTGGTCCGGCAGTTTTGGGCGCAAGTTTATTAGTTTCAGGAACAGGAATCGCAGCGCCAATTACTACGACTGAATTCTCTACAATTCCACAACCAGCGGCTACTGAGTTTTCTCCCGTAACTCAGGACAGTGGTGTTATTAACCAAGTTAATAACTACAGCAATGAAGGTGGAGAAAATACAATTCTCTCCCAAGTAACATCGGTTTCCGATTTTCATGAAGTAAAACCGACAGATTGGGCATTTCAAGCGTTGCAGTCCTTAGTTGAGCGCTACGGTTGTATTACAGGTTACCCAGATGGGACTTATCGCGGTAACCGGGTTTTAACTCGTTACGAATTTGCGGCTGGTTTAAACGCCTGTTTGGATAGGGTTAACGAGTTGATCGCCACAGCCACCGTTGACATGGCGACCAGACAAGACTTAGCTGTCTTAGAGCGGTTGCAAGAGGAATTTTCCGCCGAGTTGGCAACTATACGCGGTCGTGTAGATTCCCTAGAATGGCGCACTAGTGAGTTGGAAGCTAATCAGTTTTCTACTACTACCAAGCTAAGTGGTGAAGCAATTTTTGCTGTTACCGATACCTTTGGTGATCGAGTTGGCGATAATAACAACGGTGTTTTTCAAAACAGAGTCCGTTTAGGCTTACATAGCAGCTTCACCGGTCGGGATATTTTGACTACCAGTTTAGTATCTGGTAATTCTAATAACTTTGACCTAGGTAACGATGGACAACTCCCAGCGGGTGCAGATGGTTTACCGGCCATCGCCAAAAGCGGTGAAGGTATGCAAACATTTAACATTGGTAATAGTGGTGCTAACAATGTTGAGATAGATAGACTCACCTATCAAACTCCCCTCGGTCGCGGTCAAGTTTACCTTGCGGCTCATGGTGGTAAACATAGCCACTATGCACCTGTTAATAACCCTTACTTTGCTGATGGTACAGACGGGGGTAATGGTGCTTTAACTACTTTTGCTGCTCAAAGTCCTATTTATCGCATTGGTGGTGGTGCGGGTCTTGCTTATACCTTACCCCTTGGTGAAGGTGGCCCTAGCAATAGCTCAGTAACTGTAGGTTACTTGGGATCAGAACCTAATGATCCCAGTCTCGGTTCCGGTATATTCCAGGGTAACTATGGCGCTCTGGGACAGTTTAACATCAACCTTGGCGATCGCGTGGCACTAGCAGCTACCTATGTACGTGGGTATCACGGAACAGGTTCGGCTATCTTCGATAGTGGGTCTAATGCCAAACTTGATCCTTTTGGTGCGAGTCCTTCGCCTCGACCCATTGTTGGTACTACTGTAGCAAACTATGGTGGTATTAACAACCAAACAGGCGATCGCAGCCCCTTTTCCACTCAGTCTTACGGTGCTTCCGCCGCCTTCAGACCCAGTGAAAAGTTATCCATCAGTGGTTTTGTGTCCTATACTGATGTCGAAGGCTCTGGTGATAACGACAACAGCGAAATTTGGAGTTATGGAGCTGGGATAGCCTTACCTGACTTCGGGAGAAGAGGTAACGTTTTGGGGATCTTCGCCGGTGCTCAACCCCACGCATTTGATAGAGTGCAAGGCTTAGACAAAATTCCATACCAAGTTGAGGGCTTCTACAAGCATCGCATTTCTGATCACATCTCAGTCACTCCCGGAGTGATTTGGATGACCAACTCTGCACAGAACGGTAACAACGAAGATGTATTTATCGGTACTGTCAGAACCACCTTCAATTTCTAGAAACTGGTAAATCTGCTCAAAATTTCCTCCTTAATTAATTGCGCCCCGCCATCACCCGGGGCTTTTTCTTGTCCCTGAAATTAAAGAGCAAACCCCAGTGGAGAACCGGAGTATACTAGAAAAAGTTAAGAGTCATTACTCTATTTAACTTTTTCTTGACCCCTTACTCATAATTACTGCTTGTGGAACTATCATGTAAATCTGAATACGCCATTCTCGCCCTCATCGAGATGGCAACTCATTATCAAAGCGGTGAACCGATGCAAATTCGCCAAATCGCAGCCCAACAGAGCATCCCCGACCGCTATTTGGAGCAGTTACTGGCGACTTTGAGACGGGGGGGTATAGTTAAGAGTCAACGTGGTTCCAAAGGTGGCTATTTTCTGACGCGGGAACCTTGGAAAATTACAGTTTTCGATGTTTTACAATGTTTGGAAGGGTTAGATATACGGACTTGTGAAGAAGACAGCAATCCTAAAAGTATAGATACTGCTGTGATTAAAGACATCTGGCAGGAAGCTTGTCAAGCGGCAAACTTAGTGTTACAAAACTACACAATTCAGGATCTTTGTGAAAAAAGGGATTCCCGTCGGCAATTGGATATTATGTACTACATTTAGTTTTCACAGATAAATAAATAGGGAAATTAGCAATAATTATGAAAATAGCCCGTAACATTACAGAATTAGTTGGTCGCACACCCCTAGTACAGCTGAACCGTATCCCCCAAGCGGAGGGATGTGTCGCCCAAATATTGGTGAAACTCGAAAGTATGAACCCCTCATCCTCAGTCAAAGACCGCATTGGGGTGAGTATGATTAACGCGGCCGAAGCAGAAGGCTTGATTACTCCGGGAAAGACCTTATTGGTAGAACCCACATCAGGAAATACAGGTATTGCTCTAGCTATGGCCGCAGCAGCTAAGGGTTATCGGTTAATTTTAACTATGCCAGAAACCATGAGCGGGGAACGGCGGGCGATGTTGCGGGCTTATGGGGCAGAATTAGAACTAACACCGGGAATTGAGGGTATGAGTGGCGCAATTCGCCGCGCCCAGGAAATAGTTGATACTACCCCACATACTTATATGTTGCAGCAGTTCCGCAATCCCGCCAATGCCAAAATACATCGGGAAACTACAGCTGAGGAAATCTGGTCAGATACCGATGGGCAGGTAGATATGATTGTGGCTGGTGTGGGTACAGGTGGTACAATCACCGGTGTGGCGGAAATTCTCAAAGCCCGAAAACCCAGTTTTCAGGCCATCGCCGTGGAACCAACCAATAGCCCAGTATTATCAGGAGGAAGACCAGGCCCCCATAAAATCCAAGGAATTGGTGCTGGGTTTATCCCTCAAGTTCTGAAAGTACAACTGATTGACGAGGTAGTTACCGTTACTGATGACGATGCGATCGCCTATGGTCGCCGTTTAGCCAGAGAGGAAGGGCTACTGTCAGGTATATCTACCGGTGCCGCTTTATGTGCAGCCATTCGGGTAGCACAACGAAAAGAGAATCAAGGGCGCTTAATAGTCATGATTCAGCCTAGTTTTGGAGAAAGATATTTAAGTACACCTTTGTTCCAAGACTTGGAAGCTAAAGTAGCCACTAGCATCAGCTAAATGTTACATTAAATTCATGGTCGATTCCAAACAAGTTTATAACCATTACGAAACTCTCAAAGTAAATGCCAATGCTACCCAAGCGGAGATTAAGCAATCTTATCGCCGCTTGGTGAAGTTGTTTCATCCGGACAGTAATCAGGAAACAGCAGATAAAGAGCAGATTATTCGCATCAATGCAGCCTATGAGGTCTTAAGAGACAGTCAAAATCGCCGTCAGTATGACCAACAACTGCAAGACAATTCGGAAAAATTAAATGGTCAGTATCAACAACGGCCAGGTCAACAACGTTACCAAACCACTAGACCAACGGGACGAGATGCTGATGAACAGGTTGAGGAATGGCTACGCTTGGTTTATCAACCAGTCAATGAACTGCTTGATCGGATTCTCTATTCTCTAGAAGATCAAGTTGAGGAACTAGCGGCGGATCCTTTTGATGATCAGTTATTAGAGGAATTTGCAGAATACTTAAACACCTGTCGAGAAGACCTGAAGCAAGCCCAAGTTATTTTTCGTTCCCTACCAAATCCCCCCAGTTTAGCTAAAAGGGCGGCTTATTTATACCACAGTCTGGGTCAAGTAGGAGATGGTATAGAAGAGTTAGCGTATTTTCCCTTAAGCTATGATGAGCGTTATCTGCACACAGGACAAGAATTATTCCGTATAGCTGCTAGATTACACAACGAGGTACAAGATTTCTGTTGAGAAAGTCCTAATTGACAAGGTGATTGGGCTTTACACATTGCTCAAGGCGATCGCCTTGAGCAGCCTTCAATAGGTAAAATCTTCCAGTAAAACCTAAAGTAGCCGTACAACCTCATAATAGGTCGAGGCGGGTGGGACTGTTTGAACCGGTCAAAGCCGCTTTGGGACACAACAGTATGGCTACTGGGCGCCAGCTATCGGAATCCACATTTTTCAAAGCGTGCAGACTTCAACAGACTCCCTTCTCCTGGGTACACTGTAAGTCATGAAATCATAAGCCATATGTGTATTAGGAAAAATTGCCCTGGCTTCATTGAGTAAATCTTTTAATTCAATGCTGTTACCGGGAGCATATCGGGGACTAAAATGAGTCATAATCAACCGGTGCGCCCCACCCATTAAAGCTGTCTGCGCCGCCATGGTGCTGGTAGAATGCAATCGCTCAAAAGCTAAATCTGCATCTTGATGGGCAAAGGTAGCCTCATGAATCAACACATCTGCATCTTGTGCTAATTCTACCGCACCATCAGCATAAATTGTATCTGTACAATAAGCTATTTTGCGCCCGATTTCTGTAGGTCCACATAATTCTGTACCCTTAATTACTCTTCCGTCGCTGAGTGTGACTATTTCACCGCGCTTGAGTTGACCGTAAACCGGACCTGGGGGAATTTGTAAGGCTTTGGCTTTGTCTATATCAAAGGTTCCTGGGCGGTCTTTTTCCGAAACCCGGTAACCAAATGCTGTAATGCGGTGATGTAAAGGGCTACACCTGACGGTAAAATCATTATCTTCATAAATAATTCCCGGACGCACCACATGAACCTTGATAGGATAAGAAAAATGTGTATGTGAGTAACGCGTAGCAGCTTGGATATATTCATTTAATCCCGGTGGTCCGTAGATATCAACTCGTTGCACATTCCCACCTAACCCGCAACTAGCCAAAAGTCCCATTAAGCCAAAAATATGATCACCGTGCAGATGGGTGATAAAAATTCGGGATATTTGACTCATTTTCAGGTCACTCCGCAAAATTTGATGCTGAGTCCCTTCGCCACAGTCGAACAACCATAGTTCTGCCCTTTGGGGTAATCTTAGCGCTATGCTCGAAACATTGCGCGATCGCGTAGGTACACCAGAACTCGTCCCTAAAAAAGTAATCTGCACTGTGTTTTTTAGCCTTCCTTTGACTAAACTGTTTACTTTCTATCTTGGCACGGTTTTTGAGAAAAACACCTAGCTGCGTATATGCACTCTATTATGTGGAAATAATGGTAACAATGTCTATATCTGGGGATAATTTAAGTTGCAGTTTAGTCCCCTAGCCATTGGTATCAACAGCGTTGCACTCAAACCCCTTCCCTGTGCGACTGCAGCGCCCAGTGACCAAAATCCTCCCCTTCAAGAAGTGAATTACCAAGATGGTAAACCCAGTTTAACCCAGTTTCGGGTAATCGCAAGATCAGGGAACCACACACCCATTGAATTTATACTCCTTACATCCTTTGGGTAGAAAGAGGGTCAGGGGAAGTGTCAACACCTTTAAAGTAGAAGTCACCCAACACAAAAAGTCATTAAACTAGTATGTCACGCCAGATGTACTAGTCAGAGGAAGATGGGATGACAGATTTAGAATTTAAAAGTTCTTCTGAATTCTCTCTCGGTATGGAAATTGAGTTACAATTGCTCAATCCCCAAACCCTACAATTGGTAGATGGGATTTTACCTTTGTTGGCACACATCCCCAAAAATTCTTGCATCCAGCCAGAGTTTCAGCAAGCCTCTGTTGAAATTAGTTCCAGAGTGTGCCTCAATATCCATGAGTTAGAAACTGATATTTTGGCTATTCTTTCTCACCTTAAGCTGCAATGCCAGAATCTGGGGATGAATATCTGTACTTCTGGTACTCATCCATTTTGCGATCGCTTTACCAATGTTACACCCACTCCCAGGTATCTCGCCCAACAAGCCGCATCGGGCTATCTCGCAGATATGATGATGACCTTTGCTCTCCAAGTTCATGTGGGAATGCCATCCGGTGATGTAGCTGTAGATATCATGGGTAAGCTCCAACCTTATCTCCCCATTTTACTGGCCTTGTCTGCTAGTTCACCTTTTTGGTGGGGTCGTGATACTGGCTTTGCTTCTTATCGTCACCGCTTCCTATCATCATCGAGAACCTATGGTACTCCTGGGTTGTTTCCCACCTGGAAAGATTTTTGTCAATTCTTTATTAGCTCCCAAAACGCCGGAATGTTTCAGATTATCCGGGACATTCACTGGGATTTACGACCCCAGCCAGAGTTGGGAACTTTAGAAATCAGAGTCATGGATGCTCAACCAACGGTAAAAGAGTCCATCATCCTGGCTGCCCTTATCCACTCCCTCGTATTATACCTCTACCACTACCCCCAAGGCAAACACACAGGATTTTTGTTGTCCCCCCTACCTTGGTTAATGGAAAAAGAAAATTTTTTCCGAGCGTCTCGCTGGGGTTTAGATGCAAATTACATCGAAAATGAGCAAGGTGGCACTAGACCCATAGGCGATATAATTCGGGATATATTAGATGCGATCGCCCCCACTGCTGACAATTTGGGAGCAAGTTCATACTTGCAACTACTCGCGCAAAGATTAGAAACCGGCGCTAGTTATACCCGTCAGCGACGAGTCTTTGAAAATACAGGTTCTTTAAAAGCTGTAGTTGCTTCTTTGGTGAAAGAACTAGAAGAGGAATTAACAACCTCATCCACAGATGTATACCCATAGAGGCTTATATGTAGGTACACAGATGAGATCAATACTTTTGAGTTACAATATCTTCGTAAAATATCACAGCTTACCCGTGGGTGTAAAACCAAGACAATGAATATTCAACAGCCAGACTACAATCCCAGTGGAGTAGGTGAAATTAATGGTAACATCTTTGGGTTGCCATCGGACTATGAGTCTGCTAACTTAATTATCATTCCTGTACCCTGGGAAGTGACCGTATCCTATGGTGCTGGTACAGCCAAAGGACCACAACAGATTCTTGATGCTTCTGTACAAGTAGATTTATTCGATTTAGATCGTCCTCATGGGTGGAAACAAGGAATTTTCATGATGGAAATTCCTCCGGATATTTTCCAAAAAAATGAATATTATCGTACCTTGGCAGCTAAAATCATTGAACGACTAGCACAAGGTCAACCACTGACAAATACACCCGATTTAACTCCCGTCCTCACAGAAATTAATCAAGCAGGGAAACAACTCAATCAATGGTTATTCACCCAGTGTCAAACAGCAATGAACCAGGGTAAGCGGGTTGCAGTTATTGGTGGTGATCATAGTGTACCTTTAGGTTACTTCCAAGCCTTAGCTACCAAGTATCCCAAGTACGGCATTTTACATATTGATGCTCATGCAGATTTACGCGATGCTTATGAGGGTTTTGAATTTTCCCATGCTTCTATCATGTTTAACGCCCTGAGAATACCGCAAATATCTAAACTAGTGCAGGTAGGGTTGCGTGACATTTCCCATGAGGAAGTGAACATAATTGACCAATCTCATCGGCGGATTATCCCTTATTACGATCGCATTATTAAACAAAAACTTTACGCCGGTAACACTTGGCTTGATTTATGTCGAGAAATCATCAGTCATTTACCAGAACAAGTTTATATTAGCTTTGATGTGGACGGACTTGACCCTAAACTTTGCCCAAATACAGGTACACCTGTTCCCGGAGGATTAGAATTAGAGCAAACCTTTTATTTATTCCGGGAATTAGTCAGAAGCGGTAGACAAATTATCGGTTTTGATGTCTGCGAAGTTGGTAATGCGCAGTGGGATGGTAACGTCGGGGCGCGAATCATTTACAAACTGGCCAATTTAATAAACTAGAGATCGCATTGCTAGTCGTCATTGGAATTCCCAGGATCATCACAGCCTCAACTACGGTTTTCGGGTATTGTGCACTCCTAAGATTTAGTATTCCTCCACACTTTTCCTCCCCCATTAGGTGGTTATTTTTTTGACAAAATACATCAATATTTGTAATATATCACAGGCCAAGGGATTCTGGGAATAACTGTAAACAAGATTATCCGACTATGGAACCGTAGCCACCCAAGCTATGATTTGATGTCTGCAAAGTCGGTAATCCCCAGTGGGATGATAACCTGGTGCAAATTCAATACTTTTAATCTTTATTAATTCTTGGATAATCAATTCTTAACTTTGGGAGTGCACTATATACCCGTGGTTATAGCCTCTGGATGATTCATGAACAACTTTAGAATAAGAGTTTCCCTATCCCCAACATCTTACCCTCCCTGAGTTAGTGAGAATCAAATGGGATTGCCACATTACGCATATTCTCATGGGGGGAATATTAGTCCTTTGGGGGGCGGAACACTGAGCCATCCCACCTTAGCCATGAGAATCACCAAAGTCTCATAACGCCGATAGCGAAAGCGTAGCAGTTGGTTCCATAGTGGGTTTGACTTTCACCTATTGAGATTAATAGGGTTTCTCACACCGAATTTAAACAGACCTATGGCTACGCACAGCGGTAGCTATCGCGGATCGCCCAACTCTATTATACCTCTTTGTTCTCAACTTATTATGTCTCAACTACAACTCAATCTGCTTGGAACCTATGCGACTAATATTTTTAATCGTAGTGCTGCAGAAATTGTCGTCCATGACCCCCAGACTCAAAGGCTATTCATAGTCAACGCCAGCGCACCAGCAGTAGAGGTGCTAGATATTAGCAACCCCAGTAATCCCACTAAGCTATTTGAAATTGACCCATCTGTATATGGTGCCACAGCTAATAGTGTCGCCGTCTCTAATGGTATCGTCGCAGTAGCTATTGATAACCCCGTCATCACTGAACCAGGTAAAGTAGTATTCTTCGACACTAATGGTCAATTCCTCAGCGCCGTCACCGTGGGAGCCTTACCGGATATGCTCCTATTTACCCCCGACGGCACTAAAGTATTAGTAGCCAATGAAGGGGAACCCAACGCAGACTATACCATTGACCCAGAGGGGTCTGTTAGTATTATTGATATTTCCGGGGGAGTCGCAAACCTTACCCAAGATAATGTCATCACCGCCGACTTCACAGCTTTTAATGATCAACGGGATGCTTTAATCGCCGCCGGTGTGCGGATTTTTGGACCAAACGCCACCGTCGCCCAAGACCTGGAACCAGAGTATATTGCTATCTCTGGGGACTCTCGCACCGCCTATGTAGCCTTACAAGAAAATAACGCGATCGCCGTCCTAGATATCCCCTCCGGGACATTCACCAATATCATCCCCCAGGGTTACAAACCCCACGGAGCAGAAATATTCACCTTTGACCGCACCACCTTACCCCCCTTCAATGGGACAACAACAGTAGAACCGGCGAGCAGTGGGGAAATCTTGTTAGGTGGGTTAGGTGGAATCTTCTTTGAAGGATTTACCGACACCGGGAAATTACAGTTGATCGGGGTACCAGACCGCAATCCCTCCAGTACCCGCGACACCACAGGGGATGGTAGAACTGATGCTCGCGTCTTTCCCTTTGCTGATGCACCGACGGAAATTGTCCGCTTTGAGCTAGACCGCAACAACCGTAAAATCACAGTTACCGAACGTGTACAATTGTTCCGGGAAGATGGTATAACCCCAGTTACCCGCTTACCCAATATCCAGGGGGATGACGATGGTCTCACCCCCATCGCCCCCGACGGAACCCTACTAGAATTTGACCCCTACGGCGCGGATTTTGAAGGATTCCTCCGCACCCCCGATGGTAGTTACTGGTTAGTAGACGAATATCGCCCCGCCATTTACCACTTCAACCCCCTGGGGATTTTAATTAACCGCTTTGTAGCCGAGGGCACAGCAGAACGAGCAGGACAACCGGTAGGAACCTTTGGTTTAGAAGTTCTCCCCCCTGAATATCTAAAACGCCGCGATAATAGAGGCTTTGAAGGTATAGCTTACCAAGATGGCAAGATTTTCGCCTTTACCCAGAGTCCCTTAAATAACCCCAGTTCTCGTAACTCCCAAGTAATTCGGATTTTAGAACTGGATATAGCCACATCTACAACCACCGGTGAATATCTCTATCAATTAGTAGGGGGTCAAAGCGATAAAATCGGCGATGCGGTCTCCCTAGGAGAGGGTACGGGTGAGTTCTTGGTAATTGAGCGAGACTCCGATCCCGGGCGTGATTCCATTAAAAATGTGTTCCGGATTACCTTAGAAGGTGCTACTAATCTGAGAACTGTAGACCCAGCTATATTACCAGCAGGTGCTACCTTTGATAGTTTACCAGTATCCCAACTACAGGCTTTAGGGATTAACCCAGTGGGGAAAACCCTAGAGGTGGATTTAGCCAAGATCGGTTATGACTTTGTGGATAAACCCGAGGGATTGGCTTTAATTGATGCTCACACCATCGCGGTACTCAATGATAATGACTTTGAAACAGTCTATCCCCTGGCTTTGGGGTTGATTGATTTACGCAGTGTGAATAATCCTTTGGATGTGAGCGATCGCGATGGGGCGATTAACATCACCAATTACCCCAACCTGTTCGGGATGTATCAACCCGATGCGATCGCCCTCTACGAAATCAACGGACAGACTTACATCGTCACAGCAAACGAAGGAGACGCCCGAGATTACCGCGGCTTTGCTGAAGAAGCCAGAGTCAAAGACCTCATACTTGACCGGGATAGTTTCCCCAACGCACGGGAACTACAACGAGATCAGAACCTAGGTCGCCTCACAGTCACTACTGCTAATGGTATCAGTGATGGGATTTTCTTTAGATCCACCCTCACCGGCGCCCAGGAAGTCACCCCAGTCACCACTCCCGCTAGAGGGAACGCAGTATTAAAACTCAACGATGACCGTACAGCTTTGAGTTATGAACTGACCATTACCGGGTTAGACTTCGGTCCAGTGTTAGGCTTAAGTCCCCAAACCCCCGACCCTAGTGATGATGTAACCATGTTACATTTCCATCAAGCACTCCGGGGCGCAAATGGTCCAGTGGTGTTTGGTATTTTAAACCCCGACCAAGACCCAGACCTGAGCTTTAGCTTTAACGCCGATGGTTCCACCACACTTAACGGGATTTGGAGAGAAAGCGACCCAGCTACCAAAGCACTGAGTGAATTTGTCCCCACCCTACTCAATGCCAATATTGGCGATGAAGTAGACTTATACTTTAACGTCCACACTGTAGGTAACCGCTCCGGGGAGATTCGCGGACAACTCACTTCCACCCTGGCATACAATGAGCTATATGTGTTTGGCGGTCGCTCCTTTAGCATCTGGGATACCGAAGGTAATTTAGCTTACGACAGTGGGGCAGAATTTGAAGAATTTATTGCCGAACGCTTCCCAGACCACTTCAACTCTAACCACAGTACCACGGATTTTGATACCCGCAGCGACAACAAAGGACCCGAACCAGAGGGAGTAGCTATTGGGGAGATTGATGGGCGGATTTATGCTTTCATCGGTCAAGAGCGGTTTGGCGGTGTATTTACCTATGACATTACTAACCCCGCCGAGGCCTTCTTCGTAAATTACGTTAACAACCGTGATGTTAGCCTGGCTTCTAACTCTGGTCTGGCGGGGGATTTGGGGGCTGAGGGGATAATTTTCATCCCCGCCGCCGATAGTCCCAATGGGGAACCTTTGGTAGTAGTCGCCAATGAAGTCAGTGGTACTACTTCTTTATTTAGCGTTACCCCACCGCCTTTTACCCTCCAACTGTTCCACTTTGCAGACCAAGAGGCGGGTGCTTCGGCCTTTACAGATATTCCCCGGTTATCAGCTGTACTCAATGCTCTCAAAGCCGAGGATTTAGACAATGATGGTATACCAGGTTTCCCCAATACCCTTGTTCTCTCTTCCGGTGATGCTTATATACCCGGTCTATTCTTCAATGCTTCCCAGATAGTCTACGGTGGTTTAGGACGGGGTGACATTCTCATTCAGAATGCTTTAGGAGTCCAGGCTATTGCTCTTGGTAATCATGAATTTGATGCAGGGACGGGGGTACTCAGAGATTTAATCGCTGGGGATAATGCAAGCTTCCCCGGAACCGCCTTCCCTTACCTGAGTTCTAACTTAGATTTTAGCACCGATCCTAACCTGGCTGACCTAGTAGTTGCTGATGCCCAAGCCCCCCTACCTAACAGTATTGCGGCTAGTGTAGTCTTTGATGTCAACGGGGAAAAAATCGGGGTGGTGGGAAGCACAACGCCCACACTGCGGATTATTTCTAATCCGGGGGGTGTGACAGTTACACCCCAACCTTTTGATGTCAATCCCACTCCGTCCCAGTTGGATGCTTTAGCAGCGGAAATTCAATCTGATGTGGATGTGCTGTTAGCAACTAACCCAGATGTGGACAAAGTAATTTTGCTGGCCCATATGCAGCAGCTAGGGATTGAGTTGGAATTGGCGACCCGGTTGCGGTCTGTAGATATTATCGTAACTGGTGGGTCGAATACACGGTTAGTCGATGAGAATGACCGTCTGCGGGTGGGGGACACCGAACAAGGAAATTACCCCCTATTCACAACTGATGCTGATGGAAACCCCGTAGCTGTGGTGAGTACTGATGGTAATTATAAGTACCTTGGTCGCTTGGTGGTTGACTTTGACCATAATGGGGTGATTATTCCAGATAGCTATAACCCAAATGTAGGGGGGTCCTATGCTACGGATGCTCAGGGAGTCGCTGACCTGGGAGGTTTAGTTAACCCGGAAATTCAAGCAATTGTGGATAGTTTGCAAGATGTAGTAGTACAGCAGGAAAGTAATTTCTTTGGGGTTAGTTCTGTTTATCTGAATGGCGATCGCAATAGTGTCAGAAGACAGGAAACTAATTTAGGGAACCTGACCGCTGATGCTAATTTGGCGATCGCCCGGGATTTTGACCCAGATGTAGTGATTTCTTTCAAAAATGGCGGCGGGATTCGTAACAGTATTGGGCGAGTGGTCGTACCTACCGGTGCTGGGATGTTTGTCACTTTACCTAATGAGGCGGTAATAGATGGTAATGGTAATATTGTCAAACCTGAGGGCGGTGTTTCTCAGAATGACATTGCTAACGCCCTGAGTTTTAATAATGGCTTAACTTTAGTCACACTCACCGCTGCCCAACTGTTAGCTATAGCAGAACACGGTGTCGCCTCTATCACATCAAATGATACTACCTCCCCCGGCAGCTTCCCCCAAATATCCGGATTCTCTTTTAGTTTCGATTTGACTAGGGAACCTGGTGACCGGGTGAGGTCTTTAGCCATTGAGGATGAAACCGGGAAAGATTTGGATGTCGTAGTTAGAGCAGGGGAAGTTGTCGGCGACCCTAACCGCACTTTCCGCATGGTGACCCTCAACTTTTTAGCTGGTGGGGGTGATGGTTATCCTTTCCCCCAAGGTGAGAGTGCTAACCAACTGGTTTTAGCAGGGGATGCTGGTGTTCCCCCCACTGGTAATGCTACTTTTGCACCTGATGGTACAGAGCAAGACGCCTTAGCAGAATACCTATTCCGCAATTTCTTGACTACTCCCTTTGGTCAAGCAGATACCTCCCGGGACTTGGATACCAGATTGCAAAACTTAGCTTTCCGAACCGATACTGTCATTGACCCAGTGTCAGAACTTGTCAGTGTAATTAATGGTTCCCCTAGTGCAGATGACTTGATTTTAACCAGTACCCAATCAGGTATTACGGTGTTTACCGGGGATGGAGATGACCAGGTAGATGGAAGTCAATCTGTTAGTAGTGCAATATATGGCGGAACGGGTAACGATACTATCTTGGTGGGTAGTGACAGCTACGCCAGTGGTGGCGATGGGGACGACACCTTAATGATTGGTGCTCAAGGACCTGCTAGGGGTAGCGTTTTAGATGGCGGTCGGGGTCAAGATACCTTGATGGTTGTGGAAGCCGATGGCGGGAATATCCTCCTGGGTGGGGCTGACCATGACACCTTACAGGTAGCAGAAGGACGGGGACAAATGCTGTTTGGTGGTTCCGCTCCGGATGTGCTGCGCTCTAGTCCAGATGGTCATAATCGCCTCTATGGTGGTTCCGGTGATGACCAACTGTTTTCTACCGTGGGCGATCGCCTGTTTGGTGGCGATGGTAATGACAGCCTCTACGCCGGACAGGGTGGTAACAATTTCCTCTGGGGCGGTCAAGGTGCAGATAACTTCTGGTTAGTAGTTGGCGGTTCCCTACCCGATGTACCCAATGTCCTCAAAGACTTTGAATTAGGTATAGACCGCATCGGTATGGGTGGTATTACCGCCAACCAAGTTAGTTTA
>NZ_JANQDG010000043.1:0-8134 GCF_029891665.1 Anabaenopsis sp. FSS-46
AAAAAGCTTACCGTATAAGGGAAATAATGTTGGTTATTGAAGAAAATGCCTGAATATTCCTTCTTAATCTCTGTTCCCTGTTCCCTGTTCCCTGTTCCCTCGAACCAGTTGTTAAATTAGCATAACAAGTACGGTAGAGCCATAATTATTTGATAAAATAGGTAAATTGCTGGTCAAATTAATCGGACAATTCCATTATTCAGGGCGATCGACCTGGGTGCGGGTGTATCCGGGTTGTATATATTATTGCATAGGGAGCCAGGGAATCAATTAAGAGTCTGAAAGCTCAAGTCGGTTAAAAACCGACTGGTTTTGGGGTGGGGTGGAGGTTGTTCTAAAAGCGACTTAATTACCTTTGTGAGCGATCGCCCCACGATTACCGCTATGCTAGGGATTAAAAATCGCCTGTCCCGAAGTAGCCAGGGAATCAATTAAGAGTCTGAAAGCTCAAGTCGGTTAAAAACCGACTGGTTTTGGGGAGGGGTGGAGGTTGTTGTAAAAGCGACTTAATTACCTTTGTGAGCGATCGCCCCACGATTACCTACCAAAAACGGTGGATTACCCCAGAGCAACTAGGAGCGATCGCAGATAAATACGCCAAAAATATTTATGGTGAATATTTATGTAAGTTATTAGGACAAATCCCTTGACCCTTCTTCCTAGTCGGTTTTTAACCGACTTGAGCTTTCAGACCGGGAATTCCATTCCCAGAATCCGGTGTGGATAACTATAAATTATGTCTCCCGTGTGGATATTAAAAACTCTTAACAGCCTGGACAATTATTTCTATTTGTGAACTTGTTAACTCTGCAAACATGGGTAAGCTTAATAAACAATTATATTCCCTTACTGCTGCTTACCTGTTACAGCCTCCACCAGATACAATGGCCGTCGGCGCGACTCATCTAAAGCACGCCACAGATATTCCCCCAGCACCCCCATCATTAGCATTTGTAACCCACCAATAACCAGGATAACGACTAATATAGTAGTCCAACCTTGGGGGGGGTTACCAAATAAACCATTGAAAATTAGAAAAATGGCGTAGAGAAATCCCAGTAAGGCAACACTAGTGCCTAAATAGGACATGAAGCGAATTGGGAAATAGCTAAATCCGGTAATCGAGTCAATAAATAGTTTTAGCTTTTTCTTGAGTGTCCATCCAGACTTACCATGGTTACGGGCTTGCTTGGTATAGGTGATAAAAGTTTGGCGGAAACCCATCCAGGTGATTAATGCCAGTATACTAACATTGCCCTCCCGAAATTGGCGAAAGGCTAGTAAAACACCTTGATCTAACAGGAAAAAATCGGCTCCCATGGGGGGCATCTGCTTTAAACCTACCACATGCCGCATTAGCCAGTAATAAAAATTAGATGTCCGTTGTCTTTGGGCCGATTCCCCTAAACGCTGACTTCTTGCTGCCCACACCACTTGATTACCGCTGTGCCACTCATGAAGTAACAAGGGAATCGTCTCTGGGGGATCTTGCAAATCTGAAGCCAAGGCAATGGCACATTTGCCCCGGGCTGCATGTAGCCCACAGGTAAGGGCAATGTGGGAACCAGAGTTACGGGCGAGGCGGATACCCCGGACTCGATAATCAAGGGCTGCCAGTCGGTTGATGACAGCAAAGGTGTCATCAGCAGAATGATCATCTATAATTACCCATTCCCAATGGTAGGGGAGTGCATCTAAGACTATCTGCAAGCGTTCGTAAAGCAGTGGCAGGTTTTTCATCTCGTTGTAAGCTGGGGTTACCACGGAGATTAATTCCATTGAGTTATCTACTAACAGGGGATTCTCTGCGATTACGTTAACGGTATCAACTCCCATGACTACACTCCTGTTCATGTATTACCTGTTTCAGAGTATCCACCACCTGCATCTGCTCCTTATCAGTCATTTCTGGATATAGGGGTAAAATAATGCACCTGTCTTGAGCTTCCCGGCTCTCCTGAAGCATCTCACAGCTGTGGGGTGGACACTGACAGGCTGCCCGCTGCATACAAGACCAGGTGCCTAGTGGATACGCTGGCTCCCGATGTATACACATTACCCCCCTGCGCGATGAAATACCCCGGTCTAATAAAGCCTGCATCACCGACTTTTGTTCTAGCCCTATAGGAAGTTTGACAGCATAACTTTGCCAGTTAGTCCGCGCCCATTGCGGCTCTGTGGGTAATCCCAGCCCGGGGATATCACTTAGTAAGGTGTGATAGCGGTATCCTAATGCCCGCCGACTGCGGATAATATCTGGCAGCCGTTGTAACTGTACCCGACCTATTGCTGCTTGAATATCAGTCATGCGGTAGTTAAAACCTAACTCTGAGTAGGACTCAAAAATCACCTGGGGTGCTGCGTGGCGCACAGTGTCAGGAACACTCATCCCATGTTGCCGCCAGAGCCTGAACTGTCGATCATATTCTGGGTTATTGGTAGTTAACATACCACCATCACCTGTGGTAATTACTTTACGGGGGTGAAAGGAAAAACAGGCAATATCACCATGGGGACAACCTATATTTTGCCAATGCTCATTGATATGAATTTGGCTACCAATAGCACAGGCAGCATCTTCCACCACAGGTAAGCCGTGGGCTTGAGCTATGGCTAAAATGGCTTTTAAATCACAGGGCATTCCCAACTGATGTACAGCTAAAATTGCCCGCGTCCGGGGACTAATAGCCGCCTCTAAATGTTGGGGATTGACATTAAAGGTTTGGGGATCAATATCTACAAAGATGGGCAGAGCCTGGCAATAGCGGATGGCGTTGGCAGTGGCAATAAACGAATGACTCACCGTCACCACCTCATCACCTGGTTGAAGACCCACCGCCAGTAGGGCAAGGTGCAGGGCAGTGGTACAACTAGAGACGGCACAGGCATAGTTTGAGCCTACATAGGCGGCAAACTCTTGCTCAAAGGCGGCAACCTCTGGCCCTTGGGAAACCCACCCAGAATTTAAAGCCCTGGTAATGGCTGCAATTTCCTCTTGAGCCAACAGGGGTTTGGCAATGGGAATTAAGTTAGGTTTGGTGGCAACCATGTATATTATTACTCCTGTTGTTCCCAGTTTTTTACTACTTCTTGGGCTAACAACTCTTCCACGGAGGAAGCTGATGTTTGATACCACTGCTTCAAGCGGGTAAGTCCTTCTTCTAGGGATACGGAAGGACTAAAGCCCAGCAATTCCCAGGCTCGGCTGCCATCGGCAAATAGCCGCCACACGTCACCTGGTCGCTCGGCTTCATAGATGACATTAACCTCATCTAGCCCCACCACACGGGGGATGGCCGTGGCTAGGGCATTGATGCTAATTTCACCACCTTGACCTAGGTTAATGGTCTGCCCTACGGCAGCATCGGCAAAACCTGCTAACAGAATACCACGGGCTGTATCTGAGACAAAGGTAAAATCACGGGTTTGGGTACCATCGCCAAAAATCACCATGGGTTTACCTGCCAAACAGCGCAGGAGAAATTTAGGGATGACTTCGCCACTATCTCCCTCATGGTGGCAACGGGGACCGTAGCTGTTAAAGGGTCGTACCACTACAGTAGGATAACCATAGGTACGATGGTAGGCGCGAGTATAACATTCCCCGGCTAACTTGGCAGCACCATAAACAGTCATGGGAAAGGTGGGATGTTCTTCTGTCATGGGTACCCATTGGGCAGTGCCGTAAACTTCTGAACTGGATACATAAACGAAGCGCTTTACACCCTGTTTTCTGGCTGCTTCCAGTAGGTTGAGTGTGGCGGTGGCATTAACTTCATGGTTCTCATGGGGGGAATGGATAGAGTGGCGGACACCTAAACAGGCTAGGTGAAAGACAATATCCACACCCTCCATCAGGGATATCATCGCATCTGTATGACGGACATCTTCTACATGGAGTTGCACGCGATCGCTCAATATGTCTTCTATATTCTCCCTGCGCCCATTTACCAGGTTATCTACCACCAGCACCTTATCAACTTCGGATGCTAGTTGACGTGTGAGTTCAGAGCCAATGAAGCCTGCACCGCCGGTGATTAAAACTTTGCACTCACTTTTGTTCATCTTTATCTTCTTCTGAATAACCTTTTCGCCAGTGTAAAAACCTAGCTGGTACACCTGCCACTACAGCAAAGGGCGGAACGTCTTTTGTTACAACTGCTCCTGCTCCCACTATGGCTCCTTTACCAATAGTCACTCCAGTTAATAATATGGCATTAGTGCCTATGTCAGCCCATGCGCACACCTTTACTGGCTCAATCAGTAAATCTGTGGTGATAATGGGTGTTTCTAATGGTAAGGCTGTGTGAGTTGATCCTAGTACACGAGCACCTGGACCCCATCCGACGTAATCTTCTAAAATCAGGTTTCGTGCATCGAAATAACTCATAGGACCAATCCAAACATGATCGCCAATTACACATTGACCATCAAAGCGCCCTTGAATGTAGGTATTAGCTCCTATGAAAACGCCTGCACCTATGCTAAATGTCTCAATATGTTTAAATTTAACTCCTGGCTCAATGGTTAGTCCCTCTGCACACTCTCGTGCTAAGGCTCGCCATATTACTCGCCTCATGATCACATCAATATAACTAACACCCTCACTAAAACGACTATACATTTCAGCTATCATTGACTTGTTGTAGTGTGCATTGAGATCATTGGCTAACTCAGCAATGTAAGCTGGTTCTGGGTGATTTTCCCTAATTCCAAAACTGGCTTTTACTAATCGAGAGTGACTGTTACTGTCAAAGCTCATAAAATTACTCCACAAATTTGACGGCAGACTGCCTCAATTTTCTCATTTGTCATTTCCGGGAACATAGGTAAAGATAATAACCTATCTGCTTCCAGTTCCGTCACTGGTAAATCCCCCCGCTTATAACCCAAGTCAGCATAGGCAGCCTGGAGATGAACGGGAATCGGGTAATGAATACCCGTACCAATACCCTGTTGGGTGAGTTTCTTTTGTAGATCATCTCGCTGGGAAGTACGGATGGAATAGACATGATAAACATGACGGGCGTAATCCCTCTCTTGGGGAGTTTCTACCTCAGCATCTCGCAGCAACTCATTATACATTTGAGCATGACACCGCCTAGCCTCCGTCCAGGCTTTCAAATGCCGTAACTTCACCCGGAGCACTGCACCCTGAATACCATCCATACGGTAGTTAAACCCCTTCATGTCATGATGATATTTACGGGACTGTCCCCAGTCGCGTAACATCCTGATAGTATGGGCATAATCTCCATTGGCTGTCACCACAATCCCACCCTCACCACAAGCCCCCAGATTTTTACCGGGATAAAAGCTGAAACAAGCTATATCACCCAAACTACCAACCCGACGCCCCTTATATTCCGAGTCATGGGCTTGGGCAGCATCTTCAATTACCTTGAGTCCATACTGTCGAGCTATTTTTAGTATGGGATCCATATCTGCTGGGTGTCCGTGTAAATGGACTGGTAAGATAGCCTTAGTACGTTCAGTAATCTTGGCTGTAATCAATGAGTGATCCATGTTTAAAGTCTCTGGCTCCACATCCACAAACACCGGTTTGGCTCCCACGTAATCAATGGCGGCGACAGTAGCCACAAAGGTACTGGCGACAGTGATTACCTCATCTCCCGGTTGTAACCCAATGGCTAACAAGGCTAAGTGTAAAGCACTGGTACCAGAGTTCAGAGCTACTGCATGGGGGACACCACAAAAAGCGGCAAACTCAGACTCAAAGGCGGCGACTTCCTCACCGAGAATATATTGAGTACTGGCGAGGCTCTTTAATACTGCTGCCTCCAGTTCTTCTTTAATACTTTCGTACTGTAATTTTAAATCTAAAAAGGGAATCACAAATTTTCTTCACCTCATATAACATCTACAGGGATACCACGCTGACTGAGAGAACGGCTCGCCGATTCTAAAATACTAACCACGTACAGCCCCGCCTCGCCGCTACTTTCGGGTTTTGTATTCTTTTCTACACACTGGGCAAAGTGTTCTGCTTCTCGCCGGAGTGCCTCGATGGTATCTAGCTTAGGTGCATACATATCATCACTGCGATAACCAATTAGTGTTTGGTAAATACTCTCACGGTTAGTTACCTCAATACCTTTGTCATAAATTTTAATCTTCTCACTGGGTTCTAAGTCATCATAAACAATCATCTTCTGATTGCCACCGATGAGGGTACGACGTAACTTAACTGGTGCTAACCAATTGACGTTAATATGGGCAATCATGGGACTGTCAAAATAAACGGTAAGATAGGCCACATTGGCTGGCTTACCAGGTACATGACTCATACCCGTGGCAGAAACACTCACTGGCTGCTGGTGGAAAACATAATTTAAGATAGCTAAATCATGCACCGCCAGATCCCAAATAACGCTCACATCTGGCTGAAATAAACCTAAATTAACCCTAACAGAATCATAGTAGTATATTTCCCCTAGTTCCCCACTCTGTACTAAGTCTTTGAGTTTACGTACAGCACCAGTGTAAATAAAGGTGTGATCCACCATGAGGATTAGTCCGCGTTTGTCCGCCTCATCAATAAGTCGCCTTGCCTGTTGAGCAGTCTGAGCTAAGGGCTTTTCTACAAACACATGCTTACCAGCCTGTAGTGCCGCCATGGCTAAATCAAAGTGAGTACCTACCGGTGTGGCAATGGCAACGGCATCAACATGAGGATGCTCAATCAACTCCACATGACTCAGTGTAGTTTCAATGGTGGGATAACGACTTTTAACTAAATCAAGCCGGGAGGAGTTGAGATCACTAACCACAGTAACTTTTGTATTATGTGATTCCTGGAAATTCCTGACTAGGTTCGGTCCCCAATAACCATATCCAATCACACCAATAGAAATCATCAAACCCTCCTCATGCACGTGCAACCATAACTATTCCGTAGAGGATAATCATTATTCCTAGGATTTTTTGCCAGGAAAAAGACTCCCCAAAAAAAACTCCTGCACCCACTGCTACCAGTACAAAGGTTAAACCCACTAGCATGGGATAGCTAACACTCAAATCCTGATTGGCTAGGACTGAAAACCAAACTACTGCCGCCAGCCCGTAAAAAAATAACCCGGCGACAAACTGCGGCTGAGTTAATAAACCCATTAAACCCATAGCTACCTTATCTACAGCCAGACTAAAACCCCCATGTTTGAGGATGCCAGCCCGTAGTAGTAAATTAGCTAGTGTTGTTAGTAAGGCGCTCAGTGCCACCAACATCAATCCTTGTAGTGTCATAGGTTTGAATTATCCCGGTTTCTCATGTCACCAATCACCCGACCAGGTACACCAGCCACAATAGCATAGTCCGGGATATCTTTAGTCACCACTGCTCCTGCCCCAATCATGGCATTTTTACCAATGGTCACTCCTGCTAAAATTGTCGCATTGGAACCGATGGAGGTCATTTGTTTAACCAGTGTGGGCACTACTTGCCAATCAGCCTCACTCTGTAGTTCTCCCTTAGTGTTGGTTGCTTGGGGATATAAATCATTGGTAAACATGACTCCATGCCCGATAAATACCCCATCCTCAATCACTACCCCCTCACAGATAAAAGAGTGACTGGATATTTTACAGTTTTCACCTACAATTGCCCCCTTTTGAATTTCCACAAAGGTTCCTATTTTGCAACCATTGCCAATTTTACAACCGTAAAGATTGACTAGGTGAGGATGGAATATCTGGACATTACACCCTAAAATGACGTCCTCTTTAATCACAATGTTAATTTCCTGAGTATAAGTTATGTCTATCTGAGGCGGTTTGTGGATTTAGTAATCTTTTTTATATAGTATGTGATTTTTCCATTTAGTAAGTTTTTATACATTCTATAATGATATGAGTATAGGGAATCCGTAGTAAGTCATGACGGATGTTACAGGATGTATGTGGGGGGGGAAAGAAATTATACCCTAGATTTAAGTAACCTTTTTCATCCCTTACATTTTGTCCCCGGTCCTTAGATATTAGGACTTACGCAACTGGCACAGGCGATCGCTACGCAGAGCTTGCATCTGTGTGTAGCAATCGCTAAATGAAAGCACATTGGTATTATATAAGTGATGTCAATGGCACGGGGGGATGCCTAGTGCAGTTGATAGTAGAA
>NZ_JANQDG010000044.1:0-36895 GCF_029891665.1 Anabaenopsis sp. FSS-46
CCTGCCCCCTGCCCCCTGCCCCCTGCCCCCTGCTATATCTTAATATTTATATATCTAAGAGTTGTTTGATAAACTCTACAAAATTTTCCAGAGCCGGAACCTGACTACAAGTGTCTTCACTAATCCAGTTATTATCTTTAATACTCACTGTATTAGTTTTCCCTGGTTTAAGGACACTGACAACTGTAGCTATTAAAGCTTTTTGATGATCAAATGGTTTCCAATCCAGCTTATGTTCTGCATCAAACTCAGCTAAATATGACTCAGCTTTCTCCATGTGGAAAGGATAAGCAGAATGGCCACAACTATGAAGGATATTTTCTAAGACACCTTGTTTTCTGTTATCTGGCAGTACATAAATACCTGTGCGTGGGTAATCTGTATCTACTTTTCCTCCTACTGTGGGAAATTGCGGAAAATATACTTGGAATTTTCCACTATATTCTTGAGCAATCTTATTTGGCGAATCTTGATCAGCATCGGCAATAATTCCAAATGCTACAATTTCTTGTTTATATGGGGTATGATTTGCCAAAATAGCTAATAGAAGTTTCGCTAGGTTACTTCCACCACCTGCATATATAGCAACTGAGAGATTATCTGTATAATAAATTGCTGGCATATCTAACCTTTCATACAAATTCCCCCCTTTTTTAGGATAAGTTGGTTTAAATTTTGCCCAGAAAGGGTCTAAATTAGATTCTTTTCCATCAAATGCTTGGAATTTTAGTAGCTTGAGAACCTTGCTAACAAATGCTAAATCATGAGGTCCCTCAACGCCGATCAGAGCATATTTCCGACTCACCAGCGAACCTCCTGTCCTAATTCCTCTCGAAGTGTTTTGAGTATAGTTTTATTCAACCTAACTGCATGAGTCTCTGAATTATTGGGTTCTATTCTATATACTACTAATTGATCATCGTCTGTATTTGCTACTAAAAGCGCATCAATCACTTCAAGGCTGTGAGTAGTCGCGAAAATTTGTACTTTCATTTTCCGAGACCAATTAACCAACCACTTAAAGAAAAACTGTAGTGCTTCAGTATGAATGGCGGTTCCTAATTCATCAATTAACAAAATTCCTTCCTTGACCTTGACCAGCATTAAAGCCATGGTTAGCAACCGAGACACACCATCACCAAAAACACTAATTGGTGAAATACCTGTTTGTTTATGGTTAATGTATATACTGGGACGAGGTATTCTTTGACCTGGAGGAACTAAAAGCTCAAGGTCAATAATTCCCGAGTCCATATACTGAAGTAATTTAATTACCTCTGACTTGAAATCTTGAAAGATAGCATCTGAAAGCAGCCGCATTTGAAACCGTTCTGCACGATGAGAAAATGGTGTAATGGTAGCAACAGGTAATGCTAAATTTTTTTGCCCTCCTTTAGGAATAAATCTATCATTGTCCCATATTTGAAACTTTGCGGTAATTGCATCTTGATTCTGACACGAGTCTGTTTGACAACTAGCAGGAGTAACCATTAGTTCCAGCTCTGCACCTTGTCGATTGCTAAAATCATCTTCTATACTTTCATCTCTATCATTTATTTCGTCATCACCAAGTGTTTGTTTGGATATCCATGTTACTTCAAGTTCCTGGTAGGTTGCTTCTAATTTAGTGACTGGGAAATCACCGGTACTAGAGATTAATATTTTTCCTTGGTAATTCTGAGTATGGTTTGTGTATCTCTGCTGGGGAAATAACCATTTGAGAGCTTCCAACCTGGAACTACTACGATATATTTCTCGCCGCGATGCTGTTGACAGCCACTCAGATAAATTTAGAGGACGACAATAAGTTGAGATTGCCTCTAGTACACTAGTTTTACCGGCGTTGTTAACTCCCACAAGGATATTGATTTGTCCTGTATCCTGTAATTTCAGGTTCTGTAAACCTCGAAATTGGTGGATGGTTAAGCTTTCAAGATTTTTCATACCAAACTAAACCGAGGTTGTAGCCATCCAATTTTATCTGACTTATGCTTTGATTGTTGAGTTTGATTCAAAAGTTTGCTAGATCAATGTAAATAAAAAAATCCCCTGGTATAATTACCCGGGGAAATCGTGAATTAAAATATTCCTTTGAGGTCTTAACCAGCATTAGCCAAGAGTAACTCTCGCTTTTCTGAGCCTTGTATGGTTACATGATTGTCATCGTCAATATCGGCGATCGCTGTAACTCCATCGGTAATTTCACCAGAAAGCATAGCTTCAGCCAGAGGGTCTTCTAATAAGCGCATAATTGCTCGGCGTAAGGGTCTAGCGCCATAACTGGGGCTATAGCCTTCTTGGACTACACGCTCTTTAAAGCGGTCTGTGACTTGTAAAGTAATGCCTTTTTCACTCAAGCGGGTAGCAACATCCCGGAGCATGATGTCCGCAATTTGCTTGACTTCATCTTTAGCCAGTTGGGTGAAGACGATAATATCATCCAAGCGGTTGAGAAATTCAGGACGGAAGTAAGCCTTTAGTTCCTCATTAACTAAGGTACGAATGCGGTTATAGTTAGCATCCTGTTCAGTCTCAAAGTCAAAGCCTAAACCACCGCCACCTTTTTCAATCACCTTAGAGCCAATGTTGGAAGTGAGAATAATTAGGGTATTTTTGAAGTCCACTTTCCGACCTTTAGCGTCTGTGAGGTGGCCGTCATCCAAGAGTTGCAGCAGCATATTGAATACATCGGGGTGCGCTTTTTCGATTTCGTCGAATAGTAGCACTGAGTATGGTCTGCGGCGCACGGCTTCTGTGAGTTGACCGCCTTCGTTGTATCCCACGTAACCTGGAGGTGAGCCGATGAGCTTGGAAACAGTATGACTCTCCATGTATTCGGACATATCTAGGCGAATCAAAGATTCTTCCGACCCGAAGAAGTAGGAGGCCAAGGATTTGGCTAACTCTGTTTTACCCACTCCTGTCGGTCCAGAGAAAATAAAACTCGCAATGGGACGATGGGGATTTTTTAACCCTACCCTAGCGCGACGAATAGCACGGGATACGGCGGTAACTGCTTGTTCTTGACCAATTAACCGCTCGTGGAGTGTGTCTTCTAGGTGTAAGAGTAACTCCGACTCCGATTCGGTGAGTTTGTTCACTGGTACGCCCGTCCAAGAGGCGACGATTTGAGCAATGTCTTCCTCATCTACTACCGGGGACTTGATAAATTGCTCAGTTTGTGATACGTCGTGCAGTTCGGCTTCGAGTTTGATTTCCTCGTCGCGCAGTTGTGATGCTCTGTCAAAATTTTGCAGTCTAACTGCTTCCTCTTTGGCTTTGGTGACACCGACTAATTGCTGCTTGAGTTCTTTATTTGTAGAGGTGCGAGAGTGACGCAACCGCACGCGGGAACCTGCTTCATCAATTAAGTCAATGGCTTTGTCTGGTAAAAAGCGATCGCTGATGTAACGGTCTGATAACTCAGCGGCGGCCACCACAGCTTGATCAGATATATGTACTTTATGGTGCTGCTCGTAAGCTCCCCGCAAGCCGTAGATAATCTCAATAGTTTCTTGTACTGAGGGTTCCCCTACTAATACTGATTGGAAACGACGCTCTAAGGCTGCATCACGCTCAATATGCTGACGATACTCATTGAGAGTAGTTGCACCAATGCACTGGAGTTCACCCCGTGCTAAGGCTGGTTTAAGGATATTGGCTGCATCTAAGCCGCCTTCTGTACCACCAGCACCAACTAAGGTGTGAACCTCGTCAATTACCAGAATGATATTCCCTGCGGAGCGGACTTCTGCAACAATTTTCTTGATGCGTTCTTCAAAGTCACCCCTAAAACGGGTTCCAGAGACTAAAAGCCCCATATCGAGACTAATTACTTGCTTGTCTAGCAGAATTTCGGGAGCATCCTGATGGGCGATGCGTTGAGCTAGACCTTCGGCGATCGCCGTTTTACCAACTCCAGGTTCACCGATCAACACAGGATTATTCTTAGTACGGCGACCGAGAATTTGGATAGTACGCTCAATTTCTTTTTCTCGACCAACTACGGGGTCAAGCTTACCCTCATGGGCTAATTTAGTCAGGTTTCTGCCAAATTCTTCCAAGCTGAGGTTTTGGCTGCGGGGGGAAGTACCGCCTGTGCTAGCTAACACAGTTCCACCTTCACCCAAACGCCGGATCACCTTTGTGCGGATATTCCTTAGGTCAACCCCGAGATTTTGTAGGACTTTGGCGGCGACACCTTCCCCAGCCTCCGTTAATCCCAAGAGTAAGTGTTCAGTATTAATGTAGTTATGTCCCAGGCTATTGGCTTCTCGAAAGGATTGCTCGAATAAGCTTTTTACCTTGGGGGTAAAAGGAATTTCTGGCGGTACAAAACCAGAACCTCTCCCGATAATTTTTTCGACTTCCCGACGTGCTTCCTTGAGAGTCACACCCAATTCAGCTAATACTTTAGCAGCAACCCCAGTCCCTTCTCCCACTAGACCCAGGAGAATTTGTTCAGTTCCTACGAAATTGTGCCCCAGGCGACGTGCTTCCTCCTGGGATAACATAATTACTTTAATGGCTTCGGAAGTGAAGTGTTCAAACATAATGGGTTTTTGCTCCCTTGCTGCTTTGGGCGTTGGGTGAGCTATATATTCACCCTCATTTAAACTTTTTTGTATTTTCTTAAAGATAATGTATCTTTATTTAAACTTGCATGGCAGTAGTGAGACCCGTATGAGGTGAGGTGTGGTTGCCGTCATGATTAATTATGGGGGAATATAACAACTTTTAACTCTAGAATTGGTATCAAGTAGTTACTCCATCAAAGGTATAAATCATGTCAGAATCCCACGGTGAGAAAGAACAACAACATCCCCTCTATAACCGCGATCGCCCCTCTATTAACATTTTACTCGCTCAAGGGGCAACAGACTACAATTTAGCAGAATTAGCCAGATTAAGAATTCGTTATCAAGGCTTTCCCGGGGCGCGAGACATTCAAAAAGACCTGGATCAAATCATGCAGCAGTGGGGTTTGACAGAGGCGGAACTTTTTGATAGAACTCGCCAAATTCATGATTTGGGGGGAATTTATCAAAGTCGCGGCAAAAAAGCAGAGGAAGATTGGAATTAGTCCGATCCATTTCTTTGTTCTCCATACTTCCGCAGCTGCTTTAATAGCTTTTCTGGGGATGATGCGGGAATGGCTGAATTAACAATGGGTGGGGGAGAAACTTCAAAATTAGGTGTGCTGGCGGCTGTTTTGAGGGATTCTAAGGTAGTAGCTACTTGAACTTGTTGCTGCACCTGTTGTGTAGAAGACACTAACCCGCTTAAACCATTGACTAACCGCAGGAGATTCTGCCGGAAAGCCGGATCACCTGTCAACTCGTCTAAGTCTGATGTAATTTTTTGGGTATTTTCAAAAGTTACCCGTGCTGAGTCTAAGGTTTGCTGGATGAGCAGAAGGTTCTGAGGGTCATTAAGGTTTCGAGAAGCATCCCGTAAATTAGCTGAGGCTTCGGCTGCATTTGCCGAAAGGTTTTCTAAGTTTTTGAGTAATTCACCTTGAGCTAATTGATTAACCGCTGGTGATAGGGTGTTGGCTGTAACTAGGAGTTGGTTGCTAGTTTCAGTAATATTATTTAAAGCACCAACTAAAGAACTGCGGTTGCTTGTGACTAGCTCATCTAGGTTATTTAATAACCGATTAGCTTGATTAGCTGTAGAACTAAATTCACTTGCTGTCACACCTAATTGATCTACTGTTTTAGTAGCGGATGCAGTCAGTTGATTTGTGGCTTGTTGTACTGAGTTGGCAGTATCCGAAAACGTACTTATTTGTCCCTCAAAAGTTTTTGTTAATTTTCGCATATCTTCACTTAGGGCTGCGATACTGGTAGCTGCTGCTGTTGAGCTTTCTAAAAGTTGATTGAGTCTTTGATAAAATTGCGGGTCATTGTATGTGGTGGCTAAGTTGGTTGAGCTACGAATTAGTTCATCAATACTGATACCAATATCACCTGGTAAGCGTGAACCATTACAAATTATTAGGGTCTGATCACAGTTATCATCTAGGGGTTTAGCGATCGCCACGCCAGTAGGTAGAGATTTTGTGGGTGTAATATCAATAATACTTTCACTAATTAACCCGCTCTGATTGGCTTCAATAACCACATCACGGGAAATCATCAAGTCAGCGGGAGCAATTTCAATTTCTACCTCTACAGCATTTGACCCTGCTTGAACTTGGGAAATATTACCGACTTTCACACCCCGATAACGGACTGGTGCGCCTCTTTGCATACCGCCAGCATTAGCAAATTCCACTATGAATTTATATGAATTTTTTCCAGGTGTGAGTCTATTCAACCAGAGGACAATCATCACAAATGCTCCCAAACCCATGAGGATGAGCAACCCTACTGAGCCTTCTCGTAATGTGCGCTTAGACGCAAAGCTGTTAGTTCTGATATCTCGCATAATTTTCCTCCATGCACCTACCCAGCCACCTGAATAGGTCCTTGTACACTCCCACTGATAAATTGTCTAATTAATGGGTTGTCTGTGGTATCTATATCACTAACTGTACCTTGCCACTGCACCTTACCTTGATAAAGGAATACCAATCTATCAGTTGTGCGGCGAATCGTACTATCTTGGTGGGTAACAATCACATAGGTACTACACACACCCTGTGTTAATTGTAACTGACGAATTAAATCTTCGATGACTGTGGAAGCAATGGGGTCAAGTCCGGCGGTGGGTTCATCGTATAGTAAAACTTGTGGCCCTTCGGTGGGATGATCGGGATGAGAAATAATGGCTCTAGCAAAACTGACCCGTTTTCGCATTCCCCCCGATAATTCAGATGGGTAGAGATGGCCGATTCCGGATAAACCCACCATTTCTAATTTTTCCTTAACCAGTTTTTGAATGCGCGATCGCGGTATCTTGGAATGTTGATACAGTAAAAAGCCGACATTTTCATCTACTGTCAAGGAATCAAATAAAGCCGCCTGTTGAAACACCATCCCAATACCAATAGGATCAGTACTGTCCTCAATTAACCCATCTCGCCGTACCCCTTGAATGTAAATTTCTCCGCTATCGGGAGCCATTAATCCCGCAATAATTCTTAAAACCGTTGATTTACCAGTTCCTGAAGGCCCAATAATCCCTACGGCTTCCCCCCGATAAATTGTCAAATCCACATTATCTAAGACTTTATTGCTACCAAAGGACTTAGAAATACCCTTGAGTTCAATTAATGGTTCATTCATTGGTCACTAATTAGGGGGTAGTTAGAGAATATATAGCAGGGGGCAGGGGGCAGGGGGCAGGGGGAAGCCTTGAAACGCTTGAATTTCAACGGTTTTATCTTTTGTTTGTGTCCTAACCACCTTGGCGGTTGCTATAAGTGGAAACTTGGTATTTAATCACTCAACGATAGGCTTGATGTTTATAGAGAGGATACTCTAAAATAGCTGGTAATTGGTTTATCAGATTGCCAATGGGTATAGCACAGCAGCATATCCGGGAAACTCAAGCCGCACCCTCAAAAACTGCTGCTTCTGAAATAGCCTGTTCTACCCGCAGTAAATATTGACGTGGTAGCATAGTATTGTTTTCTACCCCTTGCAATCCTTCCATGGTCGCTAGTACCACCAATCTACCCCCTGCAGCCAGTTTGATGTCAGAAAATGGCATAAATCTGACAGTAGTTTGATTATTTCTGGAGTGGAGAATGGGTACTATAACCTATCCATAAGCAATTTACACCAACATTTTACCATTTAGAGTATCATTAATTCTGAACTATATACAGCGGATTTCATCTAGGTGAGGTACACTCTTAGCGGGCAGGATGCCCACCCCACAATAGTTTTATAATTAATATCTGTATTTTATCTAGGTAGAAAGTTCTGTATTCAGTAACTAATATAGCTTGGTGATTGAGATCAAACTTGAGGATATTTTGCCCTTTGTTCAAGTCCTAATTGTACTAAGTAGTTGTTCTGACAGGACGGGCTGCCATACTAATGTTGATGGACTTTTTCCAGTAGCCATATGGAAGCAACTGTACCAACAAAATGAGCAGCAATACCATTAATGTTAGCGACTACTATAAACACATCCAGGGCACGAATGATTTTGTTAGGGTCAGTAATCGCTACTCCTGGGGGTTGGGATACAGCTTTTGCTACTAGGACACTCACGCTTGTAGTAGCGCCTAAAATGCTCAGGAGTATTCCCACCAAACCCACCATTACACCCATGCGGATGGCTCTGGTGGTATCTACTTTACTGGGGTGGAGAGTGGGGTTAGGATTGTCTAAGCGTCTACCTATGCGGGTGTAACGAAAATCCCAAAATATGCTGAATAATAAGAATAAAATTGAGGTGACAACCCAGAATACACCAATTCCAAAGCCTGGGTTCGGTTGTTGAGCAAATTCACGCCCAGGAGAAGCAAATAACAGCAATAAGGTACAAACTAGGGCTAATGCTAATTGTACCCATAGGGTAATCCACCCTGTGAGGCGAATTTGATTGGCGATTTTATGCTGTCTATTTCTATTGTGGTGTGATGGTGCTAGCGATCGCACTTCTGTATTTGGTTCCATATTTTTCACCCTACCCCCATCCTAGATAGTAATTTGCAGCTGTGGTGAATGTAATCATCCAGAGGCAGAATTGCAGTTAATATTTATCAATAATAAAAGAGCAAGTCCTAAGTTGACAATTTCATAGACAAAACTATACTTGTATTGACAAGAATCCATATATTTTTAGTAAAAAATCAACTACTTGATATATAATAGAGTGATATAAAGTATTGAATTGAGACTACTGCCGACGCGAAAACCAAGCAATGATGGTGGTAGTCTTTTTCAGAAACTTAATTGGAACACAATCGCGTGTGGCTAAGGCGTGCAAGTCTACTGAGGGATAACCGCTCCCATGCCCCCTTTGAAGTAGAAAGTAAAGTCTAGCTTTGTCTAGGTTTTATATAGCAGATGATCAGATCCTGGATGGTTATAGGGGGTGTAGCTTTGTTAATAGCTTTAGGATCTAACTTAATTACACCCAGCGACGTACAATGGTTTAGGCGCTTACGTAGACCGCGATGGTTAACCTTTGAGAGAGCAATTCCAGTAATTTGGACTTTAATATTTATTTGTGGTGGTTGGTCAGCTTATATAGTCTGGGAAAGTAATCCAGGTACGGGACGAACTTGGTTACTCATGGGTTTATACTTACTATTAGAAATTGTCACCATCGCCTATACACCGGTAATGTTTTGGCTGCGTAGTCTGCGGGTGGGTACGATTATTGGTGGTACAGGTTTTGTCATCTGTCTCATCTTGACACTAGCAATTTTACCTGTTTACAGAGTTGCAGCAGTATTATTGATACCCTATTTGTTGTGGAGTCCCATCAGTACATATACCACTTGGAAAATGATTAACCTTAATCCTCAAGATGCTTGAGAATTTGACTTAGATCCTCAACCTTACTTAAAACGAATAAACTACCATCTCCTCCCCGTCCAATGCGGAAACTTTGATCTAAATAAGTAATATCTAAAGTAGGGACTCTCCCTTGAGGATTGTTAGCAGGAACTACTTTAAACGGGTTAAGTTGGGGAGTATCAAAGCCCAAAATCTTCTCAATGGATAGATAGCGTTGATCAAAATCTACGTTGATGCGTTGCTCTGTTGCTGGTGCAAAACTAGCTGTTACTTTCACATATCCAGAAACTAACCCCAAAGAATGTTTCACAAAAGCTAAGTTAAAAAATCGTTTGTTGGTAACATCAATTACCTGATAAACTTGACCTAACTGTAATCCTAGGGGGAGGGAATCTAAAGAACGGATTTCTCTAGCTGTGGAGTACAGCAACTTCCACCCCCCATTAAGCACAGAAGTAGCATTGAGGAGAGGTTGGGGATGGGGATTATAACTTTCTAGTTCCGTAGCTAATTGAGCAATTTCTGCAGCTAAGGTTTCACCTAACTGTAAATCAGTCAGAGGAGAACTGAGATTACGTTTAGTTTGTATCTCCTCTAGGGAAGTTTGGAGTTTTTGCTGTAATAAAAGTCGATTATTCAAGGGTCAAATATTTTCCGGCCATAACGCGCTGTGAAAGAATTAGCCGGATTACTTTGATTATACAACCAAGCCCACATCTGGTCACCCAAGGAAAAATGCCACCATTCCCTAGGGTTGCGTTGGAATCCAGCTTTTAACATCACATTATACAATAATTGCCGATGGGCGTGATATGTTGCGGCTTGTGGGTGGTGACTATCAAGATAGTAGTCCGGGTGCGATCGCTCTGACAACTCATCAATAGGGGAACCCATATCGACTATTTCCCCCCTATCATCCACCAATGTTATATCTACAGCTGCACCCGTACTGTGGGGAGGGGGAGTTTTTTCATCCCAACTGGGTATCGCCCAAATTTCATAAACTGACTCCCAAATTGCTTGTAGTTGTGGTGGTGATAACTCAGCCTCAGTCAATCCCTGCTGTTGTAAAGCTTGAGCAAAACTGTAATCTACCATAAATTGTTGCACAGCCACAGGGCGATAAGCATCAAAAATCTGGATATACCAACCGGGATGAATTGCTTGTAAATAATTTTGGGCTTGAATTAAATTTTTTACCACACTTTGGCGCAAATAATAAGGAGAATATCCCCCATAGGGTGCGCCCAATTTTTCATAAGGATGGGGAGATTCCACTGCAAATAATTGCAAAGGAATTGCCGCAAGTGGTTCACCGCATTCTAATATAGGGATTTGGTGATAAGGTCTCATTGGTTTTTGTACTCAGTGTCAAAGATTATAACCATCCTAGTATGTAAATATTTTCATGAAACGGGACTCGATTTATTACCAAATTTTTAAGCGATTTCCATCGGTTATTTTTGAACTGATTGATTACCGTCCTGAACAAGCACAGAACTATAGATTTGAGTCAGTAATCTTGTGGGGTGGGCATCCTGTCTGCCCTAGTTTACCTCACTCAGATGGCTGTATTTCCAGTTGAGGAGTATTGTTACCAGTTACCTGAAGGTAGTTGGGATGCGATCGCTGGCGACAATTCATCAATATGGTTTAATATCACAAGGTGATTTAGTAAATAAGTGGATTGTAGCCATCTTTACAGATGCAGGTGTTGCTGTAGCGCCTAAGATAAAAGTCATCGTTCTAAAATTACTTATCTAACTAATTCCTGAGTCTTTTCTATTTTTACTTGAGAACCAGAAAACATTTTTACCAACACTTGTTCTGCGACAGCCTTAACTACATTAATGCTTACCGAATTGCCCAATTGATAGTAAGCTTTATCATCATTGGGATGAAGTAAAAAATTATCTGGAAAACCCTGTAAACGTGCTGCTTCACGGGGAGTTATTCGTCGGACTCGCTGATTATGATAAACGCCTAATCTATTAGCATCACTAGCAACCAATGTCACAGAAATTTTCCTAGGATCTAAAAATTTATAAACTTCAAATGAAAAATTACCAGATAAAGGTTTATATTTACCATTAATCAGTTTCAAATATTTCTTAGTAACTAGTGAATTCAAAACATCTGCCAAATTAGGATAATCACAGAAACTAGCTATTTGTTCTTGAGTCAGTAGTTTACCGTCTTGTATGTCACCAAATTCTTTGTTACGTCTTTTTAAGATAAAACGGTTCATCAATGCAATTTCTTCTACAGTACATTCACCACGCAAACCTAACTCCCAAGAATGAATAGATTTACCACCTCTATAATCAATTAGCCTTACACCATGGAGTCGATTTAAATCATTGTTAAATATCCGTTTCAAGGCATTAATAAACTCTGGAGAACAGTCATATTTACTGCTAGGATTATCTTCTAAAATATCAGACACACTCACATTTTTTTTTGTTTGATCAAATAAAGATAACTGATTATCATTATAACTATGAGAATCTTTTGGACCAACATCCGACATCAAATCAAATACAGGATTAGCATTTAAAATGCCAATTAAATAAATTCGCAATCGATTTTGGGGTAAGCCGAAATTTGCGCTATTGAGTAAAAAAGCATCAAAGCTGTAACCTCTTTTTTGTATTTCGTGTTTGATCGTTGCCAAACTTTTACCTTGATCATGACTATAAATACCTCTAACATTTTCAAAAATAAAAGCTTGTGGTTTATATGTATCAAGCAATCTAGTAATTTCAAAAAATAGTGTACCTCTGGTGTCGCCAAACCCTTCTTTTTTGCCAGCATAAGAAAATGATTGACAAGGAAACCCGGCTAATAATATTTCATGTTCTGGTAGTTTATCTATAATTCGGATATCACCTAAAGACTGGTGATTGAAATTTCTTGCATATACTAGTTGAGCATCTGTATTGATTTCGCTACTTAAAACACATTCGGTTTCTATATTTAATCCATGAGCAGCTTGTTCAAAGGCTAATCTAATTCCTCCTATCCCTGAAAATAAATCCACGAATCTAATTTTTTGCATACTTTTAAAACCTGTGTTATTAAAATCAGGCCAATTCCTGAATTACCCCCATCCCATTGGGAAGGGGGGAGTATAACTAGGCGCTGAAATACTTAGCTACGGGGTGATAAGCAATAATCGCCGTCGTAGACTGTTCTGGATAAATTTGCTCACTTTCATCCATATACAGATTAATTCTGTCAGTCTCCAACAACTCCAGCTGCTTATACTGATCCTGCATATTCGGACAAGCGGGATAACCGAAACTATACCGCGAACCGTGATAACGCTGTGCCAAAATATCCCGAATATTATCCGGTTCATTAGCACCAAAACCCAACTCCCGGCGAATTCTGGCGTGAGTCCATTCCGCCAACGCCTCAGCCACCTGCACAGCTAAACCGTGAAAATACAGATAATCTGTGTACTTATTATCAGCAAATAACTTTTGGGCGAACTCCGTGGCTATCTCTCCCACAGTTACCGCCTGCATGGGGAAGACATCAATTACCCCCGACTCTTTGGGTGCAAAGAAATCAGCAATACACAACCGCCTTAAAGACCTCTGTCTGGGGAACTCAAAACAGGCTCTTACCTCTGACTCTGGATGGTGAGAATCATAAATATACAAAGTATTCCCCTGAGACTGACAGGGAAAATACCCATAAATTACCTGGGGATGTAGCAACTTCTCAGTAATGATCCTTTCCTTCCAACCCTCCAAAATCGGAGAAACATTCTGTTGTAAAAACTCCTGATACTCCTCCTTAGACTGTTCCTTTGGCTTGCGGAATTGCCATTGTCCAGCAATCAAAGCTTGTAAATCTAAATACCACAAAACTTCTTCAATGGGAATATCAGCAGGTTGTAATAACTGAGTTCCCCAAAAAGGCGGTGTGGGGCGGGGAATATCTACCGCCACAGCTTCAGATGGGTGGGTATCTATAGTTACAGGTTGGGCATCACTGGGTGCGGGAGACTGGGTACTAGGTGCTGGGGAGGTGGTGATTTTTGGTTCTGCTTCTACCTCATCCAAAAATCCTTGGAAATCATCCCAATTATTAGCAGCTTTAGCTGGCATTAATTTATCCATGAAATGCAAATCAGCAAAAGCATCCTTACCATAAATTACCTTACCCTTGTAGGTGTTTTGGCAATCCTGATACACAAACTTGGGAGTTAAGGCCGCACCACCTAAAATTACAGGAACAGTAATTCCCTTTTCGTTGAAAGCCTCCAAGTTATCCTTCATAAAAGCGGTAGACTTGACTAACAACCCACTCATAGCAATACAATCAGCTTTGTGTTGTTGGTAAGCCTCGATGATATTTTCCACCGGTTGCTTAATACCCAGGTTAATGACCTTGTAGCCATTGTTAGATAAGATAATATCTACCAAGTTTTTACCAATATCATGGACATCACCTTTAACCGTGGCAATGATAAAGGTGCCCTTAGCATTATTACCAGATTCTGACTTTTCCATGAAGGGTTCTAGATATGCAACCGCAGCTTTCATGGTTTCCGCTGACTGCAAAACAAAAGGTAATTGCATTTGTCCAGAACCGAACAACTCACCCACAACTTTCATCCCATCTAGAAGAAAGGTGTTGATAATTTCCAGAGGCGGATATTGTTCTAAAGCCTTTGTGAGCTGTGCTTCTAAACCAATGCGTTCGCCGTCGATGATATGACGTTTGAGGCGTTCTTCTATGGGGAGACTTTCATCTACACCTTTTTCGCGCTTTGTAGTTACCCCTTCAAATAAGGTGGTAAGTTCTCCTAAAGGATCATAAACGCAGACATCACCCTCAAATTTACGCCGGTCATAAATTAAGTCCTGACAAACTTGTTGATGGTTGTCTGCAATTTTAGACAAAGGTAAAATTTTGTTAGGGCTGACAATGGCTGCATCCATACCAGCTGTCATTGCTTCATGTAAAAACATGGAGTTGAGTACAACTCTGGCTGCTGGGTTCAAACCAAAGGAAATATTAGATACACCTAAGATTACATGACAGCCGGGTAATTCTTGGCGAATCCGCCGAATTGATTCAATGGTAGCCCTACCGTTGGATCGGTCTTCTTCAATCCCGGTAGAAATAGGTAAAGCTAAAGTATCAAAGAATATCTCTGTGGGCAGGATACCATATTCTAAAGCTTGACGATAGGCACGTTGGGCAATTTGAAACTTTTTCTGGGCTGTCCGCGCCATCCCATCTTCATCGATAGTACCAATAACTACCCCAGCGCCGTACTTTTTAGCTAACTCCAGCACTTTTAAAAAACGTGGTTCGCCATCTTCGTAGTTGGTGGAGTTGAGTAAACACTTACCACCGGCTACCTTTAACCCCGCCTCCATTTTTTCCCATTCTGTGGAGTCGAGCATTAAGGGCAATGTAACATTATTGACAATGCGTGATACCAGTTCGTGCATATCTCGCACACCGTCACGTCCTACATAATCGACGTTGACATCAAGGATGTGTGCCCCCTCTTTGACTTGGGCCCTAGCCATAGATACTAGTCCATCCCAGTCCTCTCCATTGAGCAAATCACGGCATTTTTTGGAACCACTGGCGTTGAGACGTTCACCGACAATTAAGAAGGAATTATCTTGGTCGTAAGGCTGAGTGGAATAAATTGATGCTGCGGCTGGTTCTAGGCTATGCTGTCTGACTTTTGGCTTCAGGTTTTGGGCAATTTCTGCTAATTGTTGAATGTGTTCTGGACGTGTCCCACAGCAACCCCCAATCACTTGGACACCCAAATCTTCAACAAAGTGCATTAATGCCATGCGTAATTCCAACGGTGTGAGGCGGTAGTGTGCTTTACCACCAATATTCTCAGGTAAACCGGCATTGGGTATACAGGAGACGATAAAAGGTGAATGTTCTGAGAGATACTTGATATGTGGTTTCATCAGGTCTGGCCCTGTGGCACAGTTCAAACCCAGAATATCTATGGGATATGGTGCTAATATGGTCAGCACAGCACTGATTTCTGAACCTACTAGCATTGTACCCATGCTTTCCATGGTAACGGATACCATGAGCGGGCGACGTTCACCTTTTTTGCTAAAAACTTCTTCAATACCATTGAGTGCTGCTTTGATTTGCAGTACGTCTTGACAAGTTTCTACCAGAAATAAATCAACTCCACCATCAAAGAGGGCTTCGGCTTGTTCGGCGAAGTTAGCTTTGAGGGTGTCAAAGTCAATATGTCCCAAGGTGGGGAGTTTGGTTGTGGGTCCCATGGAACCGGCGACAAATCTCGGTTTGTCTGGGGTGGAAAATTCAGCGGCGACCCTCTTGGCTATTTCTACGGCTGTTTTATTTAAGTCATAGGTCTTGTGTGCTAGGTCATATTCTGCTAGTACAATGGATGTGGCTCCAAAGGTGTCTGTTTCAATGACATCAGCGCCAGCGGCGAGAAAGTCTCGGTGTACTTTGGCGACGGCTTCGGGGTTGGTGTAAACTAAGTATTCGTTACAACCTTCATATTCTGGACCGCCGAAATCTTCCGCAGTCAGGTTTTGACTTTGCAGGTTGGTTCCCATTGCACCGTCAAAGACGATAACTGGGCGGTTGGGACTATGCAGATGTTCTAGGAACGGATGAGTCATATTTTCCTACAGGAAATTACTTCAGTCTTGTAGTGTTCTATTTTATTATTTTCCCAAATTGTCGGCGTTTTATGCGGTTCGGTCTTGGTAGAATTTTGTTGCATATACTAGGCGCACAGTCCAAACCACAGATGTTGACGCTTGGTGGTTTCAGTTAAAGATCAGGTCTAGGCGCTGTTGGGCGGTTTTTAGGGCCTGTTCTGGGGAGGTTTGACCCAGTAGTACTGATTCTATTCCTCGTCCTAGGCTATCGGATATCCGATTGTAGCCGGGAAAGATGGGACGCGATCGCCCATGTCGGGCCTGATCTAAAAATACCTGCACAGATGGGTTAGTTTGGAGGAATGCTTGATATTCTGGTTGTTGGCGAGATTTCAGGTTAATTGGTAAATAACCGGTTCCCAAAGCTAATTCTGTTTGAAATTCTGCACTCATGGCATACTCAGCAAAGATGAAAGCTGCTTTTTGCCTTTCTGGTGTGGTTTTAAATAAGAATAGGTTTTCACCCCCGATGCTGGTAGCTGGTTGTTTGTTTATAGGTATGGGAAAAACGGCAAAATCAACACCGCTCTGAGTAAATTCTTTTAGACTCCAAGGACCAGTTACCTGCATGGCTACCTTACCAGAAATTAAGTTACCTGTTTCATAGCCTCTTTCTGGGGGGGATAACATGGCAGAACCATCTTCAACCAGATGACGCCAAAATTGCAAGGCGGCGATCGCCCCTGGATTATCTTGTAACATTACTGCTGCTGGTTTTTGCACATCTGGCGGTACTAATTCGCCGCCACTACTCCACATAAATGGTAACCAGGTGAAGACCGTAAACTCACCTTTGCCTAATGGCAACAATACCCCATACTGGTCTATGCGGCCATCGCCATTAGTATCACGGGTTAATTTTTGCGCCACTTGGCGAAACTCTTCCCAAGTTCTGGGTAATTCGGTAATTCCGGCGGCTGTAAACAAGCTGGGACGGTAATATACAGCCACATTATTAGTTGCAAAGGGCACAGACCAGATTTTACCCTGGTATTCCATGGATTCAAACAAGGCCGGGTCAATTTCCCCTTTGACTGGGGAATTATTCAGCTGGTCATCTAAAGGAATTAAGGAACCTGCTAGTTCCACTAATTGACCGGCAATAGTGGGGTTGTACCATAATAGGTCTGGGGGAGCATTCCCCACCACTGCTGCTAAAATTTTGGGGATTTGCTGGTCTTGTTGTCCTGCATAGACAGATTCTACGTGAATATAGGGATGAGTTTGATTAAATTTATCTACAAGTCCTTGTAAAACATCTCGATTAGGCGGGGGATTTACACCTTGCCATAAGGTAAGATGAACTACATCTGTTTTTCTGAGGTTTTGGCATCCACTCAAAGCCAGTATGCCGACCAGCAGTAACAGTAGTAAACTTCTAATGTAGTATTTTAATTTCTTTCTTTGTCTTCTGAATTTATTGGGCATGGGAAAAATGCGCGCAAAACTTCTCATCAGGTATCGCACAATTGATATTAGATACTTCAATTGGCATTTGATATATCCTAAACTTTCAAGAAAGGGTTAATCATTTAACATTATGGCAGGACATAGTAAATGGGCAAATATTAAGCGTCAAAAGGCAGTAGTAGATGCCAAGAAGGGTAAGACCTTCGCCCAGTTATCTAGAGCAATTATTATTGCTGCGAGGACTGGTTTACCAGACCCCAGCGCTAATTTTCAGCTACGTACAGCCATCGATAAGGCTAAGGCTGCGGATATACCTAATGATAATATTGAACGGGCGATCGCTAAAGGTGCAGGAACCTTTGGCGGGGATAGTAGTAATTTTGAGGCTATTCGCTACGAAGGTTATGGACCGGGTGGTGTCGCAATTTTAATTGAAGCCCTCACAGATAATCGTAACCGCACAGCGGCTGATTTACGTGCCGCTTTTAGTAAGCGCGGTGGTAACCTTGGTGAAACAGGTTGCGTCAGCTGGATGTTTCACCAAAAAGGTGTGTGTACTGTTCAGGGGGTAAAAAATGAAGACCAGCTTTTAGAAGCATCCCTAGAAGGTGAAGCCCAATCTTATGAAATGATTGACGATGACATAGCCGAGGTATTTACCGAGGTGATCAACTTAGAACTACTCACCCAGACACTCAAGGACAAAGGCTTTGAGATCAGGGATGTAGAATTACGCTGGATACCTACTAATTATATTGAGATTGCTGATCCTGAGCAAGGGCGATCGCTGCTCAAGTTAATTGATACTCTCGAAGGTTTAGATGATGTCCAGAATGTGACTGCTAACTTTGAAATAGCCGACAGTCTTTTAGATGTCATCATGGTTTAAGAACAACTAACCCCACAGACACCCATCAATTTATCTGTGGATCTGTGGTTCATAAATCTCTTTTTCCCAAAAATTATGAAAATTTGGCAACTTGACTTTTATCGCAGTCCAGTACAGGAGACATCCGGACAAACCCTATGGGAATTGTTGATTTGTGACCCCACACATACCTTTGAATATACAGCCACCTGTCCCCAGTCAGCAGCCACCGCCCATTGGCTTGCTACTCAAATTCAGCTAGCCGCTAGTAACAACTTACCAGATATCATTCAGGTATTTCGTCCCCAGACCTTAAGTTTAATTCAAGTCGCCGCCAAAAACTTAAATATTCGCCTCGAACCCAACCGCCATACTTTAGCCTTAAAACGGTGGTTACAAGCAAAGCAATATCCCTTAACCCTAGATCAACCACCCCCAACACCATTACCAGAAAACCTCTGGGGGGAACAGTGGCGCTTTGCTACGCTCCCAGCGGGTGAGCTTGTGGATGTATTTGCAGAACGCCCCATACCTATTTTGTCTATACCAGAATCTTTACAACCCATTAATTTGGGTTTACCATCCACAGCGCCTATTCCGGGGGTAGTTATCTATGGTGGTAGAAAGTCAATGGCTTTGGCTAGGTGGTTAGATACGGCACAGCCAGCATCGTTAAATTACATAGCAGGTGAACCCCATGGTTTAATATTAGAGGCTGGTTTAGTAGATAGGTGGATTCTCGCCACTTTTACAGATGCAGATGTGGTTGCGGGGGCCAAAACCTATCAACAGCGTCAACAACAAAGCCGAGGATTGCACTTTTTGTTAGTGCAACCCGATGATTCTGGGATGACCTATAGTGGCTTCTGGTTACTATGCTTAGATGTAAATTCTAAGTATATTTAACCAAGGTAACCTACTTAAGCTAGTGACTATTTTCCCTGAAGTCGTGCTTGCTTCACCATGGCAATCAAAGTTTGGTGAGCATCTTCTGAGTCTACCAAAATATGATCGAATTGAATCCGCACTGGCACAGTTTGTTGATTTACCTCTGCTGTCAAATTCATCCCTTGAGAGTCAATGGAGAGCATTTTTGCACTTGTGACATCTGTCACACCCCCAAAAGCCTGGGCATAAAGAACTACAGCATTAGCATGGTCATCATTCATATGAGTGCAAATGCGTGAGCTAATTTCAGGGGAGAAGTAATCAGACATGATGGATTAAGAAGTTAATAATACAGTGATGATCTCAGATTTTACCAGTTAACGACTTTTTACCCATTTAACTACTGCTTGGGTTAAACCATCTAAAGTATATTCCTCAGCCTCAAC
Source organism: Anabaenopsis sp. FSS-46 (assembly GCF_029891665.1). NCBI lineage: Bacteria > Bacillati > Cyanobacteriota > Cyanophyceae > Nostocales > Nodulariaceae > Anabaenopsis > Anabaenopsis sp. FSS-46. The sequence continues at coordinate 19,742 of NZ_JANQDG010000044.1, forward strand.
ATCCACACGCCCTAATAAGGATTGGCAGGTTTTGGAAGTTTCCGGACCTATAGAAGCAATACAAACATCTGCTAAAATATGGCTGATGTCACGGTTATCGGCAAATACCTCTTGTAAGAGTTGACAGAAGAACTTGACAGTTTTAGAACTAGCAAAGGTAATTATATCTACAGTCCGATTTTGCAAGGCTAATTTTGCTGACTCTGGTATACTTGTGGGGCAGCGAGATTGATATGCAGCTACTTCTACAACTACCGCACCTTGAGCAGTTAATTCGGCAACTAAAACATCCCTTCCGCCGCTTTCTACTCTGGGAAATAACACCTTTTGACCCTGTAGTGATTCGGGGAAATGAGCCACCAAAGCATCAGCGACAAAATTAGGGGGAATCAAATCTGGTTTAAGTCCCCGTTGTTGCAGACTTTGGGCTGTTTTTTCACCCACCACAGCAATTTTAATGCTACTTAGAGCACGAACATCTTGACCTTGGGCGAATAATCTGGTAAAAAAGTAGTCTACCCCATTGGTAGAAGTAAGAATTAACCAGTGAAAATCTGCCAAATTAGCGATCGCCCGGTCTAAATCTGACCAACTGGAAGGGGGGACAATTTCTAAAGTAGGCATGGAAATCACAGTCGCACCCAATGCCGAGAGGCCATCGCTAAATTGGCTCGATTGCCCAGCGGAACGAGTCACCAGAATAGTTTTACCTGTGAGGGGAGAATTATTTAACATAGGTGGAGAGTCAAAAGCTTGATCTTTTAAGGATATTCTCTGAGTTTGTAAGTAATTACGTAATTTTACAACTTCCCCAATCACAATTACCACCGGGGAGAGATAAACGCCCAGGGTTTGCGTGAGAATATTTTTCAGTTCTCCTACCCAAACTTGTTGATCAGGAGTTCCCGCCCAACGAATAATAGCAATAGGGGTATATGGTGATCGACCTTGCCTGATGAGTTGATGTATAATCTCAGCTAGATGAGTTCCCCCCATCAATATTACCAGAGTGTCCAATCTAGATAAAGCTTCCCAATCTAAAACATCTGGTTCATGGGCTGTGAGGACAGCAAAACAACGACTAAGTACAGCATCAGTCACAGGAATCCCAGCCATTAAAGGAGCAGCTAAGGCCGAAGAAATTCCTGGTATGACTTCAAACTCACAATACTGAGCTTGCAAAGCTGTAATTTCCGGGGTACAGCGACCAAAAATCAACGGATCCCCAGATTTTAATCGTACCACCTGTTTACCTTGCAAACAATAGTCAACCAGTAATTGATTAATTTCCCCTTGGGGTGTGCTAGGTTGACCACCACGTTTACCAACATCTAGGCACAGACAATCAGGTCTGACATACTGTAATAATTGCTGATTTACCAGAGCATCGTAGACTAACACCTCAGCCATAGCCAGAAGATTGTAAGCCTTTACCGTCAGATATGCCACATCTCCAGGTCCAGCACCCACCAGATAAACCTTCCCCTTTTGTTCAGTCATAAATTTAACCTGTGAAACCACCCAGAAAACAAATAAATTTTACTACAAAAACTGGAATTAACCTCCTATTAAAAACCCTGATAACTTGGCGTTAATCGGCGGAAAAAAGAAGAAATCACCCCGGAAAAATCAAGGAAAAAAATCGCAATAATCACTACAAATTAGATTTTATAAAATAGCAACTTGATTACAACTTTAAAAATAGATTCAAGGGACAATGAGTGCAGAAAAGAATACTCAAAATTTGCGCTCGGAGACGAATAATGGTAGCGATCGCAGAGAACGTACAGCATAGACTAAGTATACAGACTGTAGAAATTGCCCCTAACACAACGGCGATTCGCTCTCTTGATTGGGACCGCGATCGCTTCGATATCGAATTCGGACTGCAAAACGGTACGACATACAACTCATATCTAATTAGGGGTGAGCAGACAATTTTGATTGATACTTCCCACCAGAAGTTTCGTCAACTATATTTAGACACACTCAAAAGTCTTGTTAACCCCAAGACAATCGATTACATAATAGTTAGCCACACAGAACCAGACCATAGCGGTCTAGTAGAAGATGTATTGCAATTAGCACCCAGAGCCACAGTATTAGCCTCAAAAATTGCCCTACAGTTTTTAGAAGGTTTAGTACACGAGCCATTTTCCAAGCGCATCGTTAAAAGTGGCGATCGGATTAATATTGGCAAAGGACACGAAATAGAATTTGTGAGTGCGCCCAATCTGCACTGGCCCGATACAATCTTCAGCTATGATCGCAAAACCGAAACCCTGTTCACCTGTGATGCATTTGGGATGCACTTCTGTGACGATCGCACCTTTGACGAAGACTTAGAAGCGATTGAACCAGACTTTAGATTTTACTATGACTGCCTCATGGGTCCCAATGCCCGTTCTCTACTAAACGCCATGAAGAGAATGGGGGAACTGGGAAAAATTAACATGATCGCCAATGGTCACGGGCCAATACTGTACCATCACTTAGATATATTAACTGATTGCTACCAAACTTGGAGCCAAAGACAAGCTAAAACAGAAACCACAGTTGGCTTATTTTATGTTTCCCAGTATGGATATAGCGATGAGCTAGGTTTAGCCATAGCTGAAGGTATCCAAAAAACCGGAGTGGGAATAGAAGTCATTGACCTAGGCACAGCCGAACCCCAAGAAATTCAAGAGCTAGCAGGTAGAGCCACGGGATTGATCATCGGTATGCCCCCATCCACTGCTGTAGCAGCACAAGCCGGGATAAGTTCACTATTATCCGTAGTCACAAACAAACAACTAGTAGGTTTATTTGAATGTTACGGCGGTGACGACGAACCGATTGATACCCTGCGGCGGAAATTTATCGACCTGGGTGTTAAAGAAGCCTTCCCTGCTATTCGCATTAAACAATCTCCCACAGATGTAACATTCCATCTATGCCAAGAAGCCGGTATAGACCTGGGACAATTACTGATGCGCGAACGCAACATCAAGCAAATCAAAGCCCTTGATGTCAACATGGAAAAAGCCCTGGGGCGGATTAGCAACGGACTGTATATTGTCACCACGCAAAAAGGTGATGTTAAAAGTGCCATGTTAGCCTCCTGGGTAGCCCAAGCCAGCCTACAACCTTTAGGATTCACCATAGCAGTAGCTAAAGACCGCGCCATTGACTCCTTAATGCGAGTAGGGGATCATTTCGTCCTCAACGTCCTAGAAGAAGGAAATTATCAAGAACTGAAAAAGCAATTTCTCAAGCGCTTACTTCCCGGTGCTGACAGATTTGCTGGGGTGAAAACCCAAACCGCTAAAAACGGCTCTCCCATCCTCACCGATGCTCTAGCATACATGGAATGTGAAGTCCAAAAGAGCATGGAGTGCAGCGACCACTGGCTCTTATACTGCACAGTTCAAGAAGGTCGTGTTTCTAAATCTGATGCACTCACAGCAGTTCGCCATCGCAAGGTAGGTAACTACTACTAATTAGGGAATGGGGAATAGGTATTAAGTATTTCCCCCCCTTTTAAAACATCCTCTTATTTTTGGCAAAAATCTATGAGCAATTCCAAACCCCGTGACGTACAAGTTATCCCCGTCGCTACAAACACCACATTTATTAGAGCGCGTAGTTGGTCACGCCTGCGGTTTGAAATTGAATACGCAAGAGAAAGAGGCACTACCTCCAATTGTTATTTAATTGAAGGTGATAAAACCGCAATTATTGACCCACCTGCTGAAACCTTCACGGAACTTTATTTAGAAGCGTTGCAGCAGACCTTGAACTTGAAAGAGTTGGATTACATAATTTTAGGTCATTTTAGCCCCAATCGCCTGCCAACTCTCAAGGCGCTTCTACAACTAGCACCCCAGGTAACATTTGTTTGTTCTCTCTTGGGTGCTGCTAATTTGCGTCATGCTTTCCCAGACAACGCGCTAGAAATTCTAGTCATGCGGGGGAAAAAAACCCTTGATTTAGGTAAGGGTCACGTTTTAAAATTCTTACCTATTCCCAGTCCGCGCTGGCCAGAAGGACTTTGTACCTACGACCAGCAAACCCAAATCCTCTACACAGATAAGCTATTTGGCTCTCATATCTGTGGGGATGAGGTGTTTGATGACCAACCCGAAGCATTACAAGAAGACCATCGCTACTACTACAACTGTTTAATGGCTCCTCAAGCTCAACACGTAGAAGCAGCTTTGGAGAAAATATCTGATTTGCATGTGAGAATGTATGCTCCGGGTAACGGCCCATTGGTACGTACCGGATTAATCGAACTAACCAACGCCTATGCACAATGGAGCAATGCTCAAAAACACCGTGATATCTCTGTGGCTCTACTTTATGCCTCAGCTTACGGAAATACAGCAATTTTAGCTCAAGCTATGGCTTTGGGACTGACTAAAGGCGGCGCAGCAGTGCAATCAATTAACTGCGAATTTGCTACCCCTGATGAAATCCGCACTGCTATACAACAGTGTGATGGTTTTGTGATTGGTTCCCCCACTATCGGCGGTCATGCTCCCACACCTATTCACACTGCTTTGGGAATCGTCCTCACCGTGGGTAATAGTCATAAACTCGCAGGGGTTTTTGGCTCCTACGGTTGGAGTGGTGAAGCATTTGATTTGATTGAAGGTAAACTTCGCGATGCTGGTTATCGCTTTGGCTTTGATACTTTCAAAGTTAAGTTTAAACCTGATGATGTTACGCTCAAATTCTGTGAAGAAGTTGGTACAGACTTTGCTCAAACCTTGAAAAAATCTCAAAAAATCCGCTTACCCCAACAAGCTGCTACCCCTTTGGAGCAAGCTGTCGGTAGAATTGTTGGTTCAGTTTGTGTTCTCTGCGCTCAACAAGGTGATGTCTCTACTGGGATGTTAGGCTCTTGGATTTCACAAGCTACCTTCAATCCACCTGGTCTGACTGTGGCGATCGCCAAGGACCGAGCTATAGAATCTCTAATGTATCCAGGTAGTAAATTTGCTTTGAATATCCTGGAGGAAGGCCATCATTTAGAGTACACGAAGCATTTCCGCAAAAATTTTGCCCCTGGAGAAGACAGATTTGCCAACTTTAGCACCACAGTTGCAGATAATGGCTGTAAGATTCTCACCGATGCCCTAGCTTATCTAGAATGCTCCGTCCAGGAACGCATGGAATGTGGGGATCATTGGGTAATTTACGCAACTGTTGACAATGGTAAGTTAATCAAACCTGATGGTGTGACTGCCATCAACCATCGTAAAACTGGGACTCACTATTAGAAGTTTTGCCAGAGCCAGAACTTTTCGAGTACATGAAGTACAGATATTAATGTCTGGAAATGGTCTGTAAATCTCTACTGTCAGACTCCTGTCATCCTCTCAAGTTTGGCGGGAGTCTTCTTGTATAGTTAGATATTCGCTTAATTGCTCTGACATTTAGCAAAAACTTTTCTAGTTTCTAGCCTATAGGGTATCTAGAACTACAAGAGCATTTTGAACTTGGAACTTTTGGACTCATGGCCAGTCTAACAAATCTGACATAAATATTGAGGTAAGATTCCGCAATTGCCACCAAGACAATTGAATATGTATCATGTCATCTTAAGCTAGGAAATCACTATCCAGTAGTTCTCACACAACCCGTTAACCACTCTACTACAACGCTTTTATATTATTTGCTCCTATGTCTGCACCACACAACAAGATTAAATTTCCTTTTTGGCAATATTTGAATCAACCATTATTTAGTCGTAATTATCAATTAGAATTGAACCCCCGTCGTTTTGCCTATAGGTGGCGCATTGGACTTTTAGAGCGTTGCTTGAATAAAGAATGTGATGCTAAGGGGCCTCAACAGCATTAGTGGAAAATCATCGCTGGGTGTCCTACCTTTGGCGTGAGAATGGCAATTATGCTATTTTTTGGCTGGAATTTTCGGGGAACTGCTAAAAATTTAGCCCGTCTAGAGTGAAGGTAGTTAAGAGAGAATTATGCCGAAAAGCTGTTTTGGCTCCCGTGTACTCAGGGTTTCCCATGATGGGATTTTCTATTTAGAGTCCCCTGTTACCGAAGTCTGGGAGATTTTTAGATGATTAAAAAAAGTCTTGCTTTGGTCTCCTTGAGTTGGGGAATTGTCTGTGTAAGTAGTATGTGGTCAGCTGTGGCTCAGGTTTCCACACCGTCTCTGGTACAACCGCCACTCAGACTCTTTCGGGTGGAAACAGGCCCTACCCCAAGGGTTGGTTGGTTGGGTTGGGATGAGCAACTTTTTCCAGGGGGTAATCCTAGTTTACCCTTAGGAGATCGCCCGACTTTGTTGGCTGCTATTGATCATAGTTTGAGTTATCTGGAGAAAAGGAGTGCTATAGCGGCCTATCAAAACTATCCGGTTCGGGGAATAACCCATGATCGGGTGCGTCGGAGTTTGATTCGTTTCCGCCAGCTATTGGTCAGTTCTAAATCCACTGCAGAACTACAAGTTGCTGTCCGTAGAGAGTTTGACTTTTACCGTTCTGTGGGCAATGATGGCAGGGGTACTGTTAAATTTACCGCTTATTATGAACCTGTTTATTATGCTAGCCGGGTAAGGACTGGAGAATATAGGTATCCCTTATATCGCAGACCACCAGATTTTGATCAATGGCCTCAACCTCACCCGAAACGAGTTGATTTGGAAGGTGAGGATGGTTTATTAGGGGAAAGAAGCCGGTTACGCGGGTTAGAAATACTCTGGTTCCGCGATCGCTGGGAAGCATACATGGTACATATCCAAGGTTCTGCCCAAATTGAGTTAACTGAGGGTATCAGAACATCTGTAGGCTTTGCGGGGGGAACAGATTATCCCTGGACAAGTATCGGTCGCCAATTGTCTAAAGATGGCAAGTTGGCGGCAAATCAATTGAATATGCCGGGTATAATTAACTTTTTCCGCAATTACCCCCAGGAAATGAATAATTATCTGCCCCGCTGGGAAAGATTTGTCTTTTTCCAAGAAAACCCTGGTAGACCAGCTACTGGTAGTATTAATGTCCCAGTTACGGCGGAGCGTTCTATTGCTACAGATAAGTCTCTCATGCCTGCGGGGGCATTAGCACTGATTCATACTTCACTTCCATATGTGGGTAGCAATGGCCAGATGGAATATCGCACCGTGAACCGCTTTGTCCTGGATCAGGATACAGGGAGCGCCATTAGAGGACCAGGAAGGGTGGATTATTTCATGGGGTCTGGTCAAGTAGCGGGCGATCGCGCTGGTGTTACAGGTGGGAACGGTTCACTATATTACTTACTCCTGAAAAGGTAGGGAGGGGGAATTGGGGATTGGCCACTGATGATGAGAAAGTTATCATCTTTCCTGCAGTCCCCATTAATCCGGCTGTGTACTCCTCAGTTTCTAATATGGTGGATAATCATCTTCATCTGCGTAAAGATAAGAACTAGAAATCCCAACTGCTGCCATTTTGGGTGCTTCTACTTTAATAGATTCCTTACCAAACTCTTTGTGTTCTTCAAAGGTCTTGCAGATCATTACTGACTCAGGAGAATCGGAAGCAATCAGGTATTGAGTTAATGTTCCCACTGTGGGATGCTTGTAGTCCACCGTTGAAGCCACCATGACAGTATTGGGTTCAATCCCTCTTTCTTCACACTCAATGATAGGGCAAAAAATCCCATGGGCGTGAAATAATGGACCTTTTGCTGATAAAGGTTGCTGGCGATATACAGCATAAGCCCTTTCCAATTCAGCTATGAATCCACCGATGACTCTTCCTTGCTGAAATTCGCAGTAACTTTTGCTGAAACTTGCTCCCGCTACACCGCTGAGAGTTAATTGTAATGGAGATTCGTGGAGGAACTTTTTATTTTCCCCTACCAAGTAAATGAGGTGGCGAGTAAAGGTTTTAAATTTAAGCTTGTCTGCTAAGAAAGCATCATAATTTTCTTTAAGAGTACCAAGTTTATGACCAGTTTCCCGGTCTTTAACAGATAAAGGTCCCCGGCGGACTATAACTAATCTGGGAGCATTGCTGATAAAAACTGTTTCTACTCCAGAGCTAAACTCATGCTCTACCTGTTGCCAATTTTCATCGGGCTGAAAGCCTACAGCTGTAGCATTATCTAATTTAATTGCCAATCCATGGGGCTGCATACCATCCATACCATGGCGAGGATTAATCATCTGACACCAGGGGATGATTTGAGAAGGAGGGGCGTTAAATCTATCGTCCTCAAAGTCAAAATTAGCAGATGCTTGCATCGTTTTAGACTATCAAAAGTGTTTTCCTCCCCTCAGTTTAACAGTATGGGGAAGGAGTAAACTGGTGCTGATAGAGAGTGTTAATTTTTATTCCCAGTAGCGATTTCAACCAATATTCTCCTGAAATTAAACATAGATTTGTCCTCAAAGGGCATATCTACAGCCGTTGTAGCAGATTTAATCCGTGGGTATCAGTGCCACAGGTATTCAAGAGCTGATATTCAGCCGCTAAGTGTTGTACCTGTAGTGTTTCCACAGGGCTGGGTTTCCAAGGTTTGGGGTTGTTGTAAGCGTAGAAAGTTTCCACACCGTCAATTCCCCGTGCAGCCGCAGCTGGAATTAATTCAGTATGCGATCGCTTGTAACGAGCTGGATGGGCTAAAACTGCCAATCCTCCAGCTGCGTGGATGGATTCAATTATCTTGTCTGCTTGATATTCTAAGCCTACAGCCGGTTTTTTCTGCACATAGGGTTTCATACTAGGATGTTCTGGCTCAAAGGCGTAAGCCAAAATGTGAACTTCTACATCCAGAAGGTTAGCATTAATTTCTACCCCACTCCAGAGATAGGGAGTATTTTCACGGCTATATTCCCGGACTTTTTCTAAATAGGCTTGTGCTACATAATACCCATCTATAGTATGGTGATCTGTAATTGCCAATCCTTCTAGTCCAATAGTGATGGCCTGTTCTATCAACGCAGTTGGCTGCAACCTTCCATCTGAGTGGACAGTGTGCATATGAAAATTGAATAACTGGGGACAGCTATAGGCATCAACACCTTGGAAGACTTCCCTGAGAATATTTGCACTAGTAGATGTCCTAGCAAAATTTACAACCATAAGCTTTTATCAATGAAAATACTTGATTGTTGATAGATAAACAACACCGCCAGCACTTGAAACTGTGAGTAGTTATTTTTTTTAGCTTTACTAGCTCAATTTTTCAATATGTTAAGACTACCTTAGCAAATCTAAATGCTCATGGTCATGAGTATTTCCAATTACTTGTATTAATAAATGTGATGCTAATTACTAATTAATTTAAGTACTGAGATAATAGGAGATGAAATGTTGTACATCTTTACATAAGTAAGTCGGCTCGAAAAAACTGAAGTATGTAACAAAATGTAAAATATCTGAAAGTCTCTTCTCTCTTCCCTTTTGCCTCTTACCTGTTGCCTTGCCATAAGGACAATTTTCAACGCCAACCAACTTAAGTCTTAACAATAAGTAGGTGAACAGAAAAAAACCGAAGTATGTCAAGAAGAGTAAAGTGTCCCAAAACCTCTTCCCCGTTCCCCGTTCCCTGTTCCCTGTTCCCTTGTCATAACGAATTTTAATGCCCACTTACTTAGAACCAACTATTGACTGAGTTGGGCGAAAATTGTTTCCCAGTTAATTACATATGGTCGTGTGCCTTTGTTAACTAAACTAAAGGCTTGGTTGGCTGTACCTGGGTAAAAAAGAGATTCTACACAAGCGGCAGCCACGTCAATGCGGCTAGCATCTCCTGCTAAGTAATCACCAGTCTCAACTACTACCCCTTGTTTACCTCCGGTCTGAGCTTTTAGTAAGGTGTTGAGGTCATAGGATGTATAGGGGCCATCAATCAAGCGTCCCGGACGGATAATAGTGTAAGGTAATCTAGATGTGATGATGGCTTGCTCTCCCTTCTGCTTGGCATCAAGTACCCCAAAGGCATTGAGAATATTAAAAGGTGGCTGGTCTTTACGGTCAACTCCCACAGAAGAGACGAAGACGAAGCGTTTGAGAAGGGGTGGTGCTGCTGATACTAAGTTGCTGACGCCTTCAGCATCTACTTTGACTGGGTGATTTTTGGCTCTGGTATTTCTATATTCAGCATCAATCAATATCCTTCCCCATTCTAGTAAGTTAGGTGGTGGGTCAAATTCCCATCTCTGGGAGGGGAAAGCAGTTGTGCCAGTACAACAGATAATGTAGTTAATATCTTGCATAGCTGGGGGGAGGGTGGTTAGATCGCGGATATCACCCACAGCAATTTCTACTTGTTGATTAAACATTTTTCTGGCTTGGGCTGCGTTGCGGGTGAGAAGACGAACCTTCATACCCTTTTGCAGCAAGTTGGCGGTGACGAGTTGACCCACGCCACCAGTAGCACCAGCAACTAGTACTAAATCGTTAACTGAGGCTGCAAGAGAAGTCATAAACTGATGTTAAAGGTGTTTATCTAATTTAATGAATATTTTGGCACGGTGTTTCTGTCTGGAGAAGGCGATCGCAAAAAAAAACCGGTTAAAATAACCGGGGGTGTTCATTAAGGCAGTTAAAGATATTTTCCCCGACAATGTAGAGAATTTCTGTATAAATAGTTATACTATTTCTCCTTACCACCACAGCGGGGACAATTCCGGAAAACCAGCTAAATTTTCGTGGTATCCACTCAAACCAGACTCCAGAGCTTTCCTAGTTGTTCCAACCCAATATCCATTAACCTGGAAAATGTACTAAAATCAATGACTTGAGTCACAAAGAGAGCAATCATGGCATCCATCCGCGAGTTGCACGAACAGTTAATTAAAAAAGAATGTTCTGCTGTTGAAATTACCCAAAAAGCCTTAGAGCGTATTCAAGCATTAGAACCGAAATTACACAGTTTCTTGCACGTCACCACAGAAAAGGCGTTAGAACATGCTCGTGCTGTGGATGCGAAAATCGCCGCTGGGGAAGAAATAGGACTCCTAGCCGGGATTCCCATAGGGATTAAAGATAATTTGTGTACCCAGGGGGTTCCCACTACTTGCGCTTCTCGAATTTTAGAAAATTTTGTCCCGCCTTATGAATCAACAGTGACACAAAAACTGATTGATGCGGGGGCGGTACTGATTGGTAAAACGAATTTAGATGAGTTTGGCATGGGTAGTTCTACTGAGAACTCTGCCTACCAACTTACTAATAATCCTTGGGATTTATCAAGGGTTCCAGGTGGTTCTTCTGGGGGTTCGGCGGCGGCGGTAGCGGCTGATGAATGTGTTGCATCTCTGGGGACTGATACGGGCGGTTCTATTCGCCAACCGGCATCTTTTTGTGGTGTGGTGGGGATAAAACCAACTTATGGGCTGGTGTCTCGCTATGGTGTGATAGCTTACGCCTCATCTTTGGATCAGGTTGGTCCTTTGGGACGGACGGTAGAAGATACTGCTATTGTATTGAATGCGATCGCTGGTTACGATTCCAAAGACTCTACTAGCCTGAAAGTGGAAATCCCCAACTACACCGCCAATCTAACACCAGATTTCAAAGCCCGAAAGCTGCGAATTGGCGTGATTAAAGAGACCATGGCTGATGGTTTAGATGCTGTGGTAGAAAAGGCGGTCAGTCAAGCCATAGAGCAACTAAAGAGTTTGGGGGCGGAGATTTCGATTATTTCCTGTCCCAACTTCCGTTATGGTGTACCTAGCTACTATATTATTGCCCCCTCTGAAGCATCAGCTAATCTGGCTCGCTACGATGGTGTAAAGTATGGCTTCCGGGCTGAAGATGCAGATAATCTGCTATCTATGTATACTCGCACCCGTTCCACTGGTTTTGGTCCAGAAGTGAAACGGCGGATTATGATTGGTACTTATGCTTTGTCTGCTGGCTACTATGACGCATACTATCTGAAGGCGCAAAAAGTCAGAACTTTGATTAAACAAGACTTTGAAAATGCTTTTGAGCAGGTTGATGTGTTAGTTTGTCCTACTGCTCCCACCACAGCATTTAAAGCAGGGGAGAAAATTAGCGACCCCCTCAGTATGTATTTAAATGACTTGATGACTATCCCTGTCAATCTTGCAGGTTTACCGGGTTTAAGTGTACCTTGTGGTTTTGATGACCAGGGACTACCCATTGGGTTGCAGCTGATTGGCCGGGTACTGGGAGAAGAGCAACTATTTCAAGTGGCTTATGCTTATGAGCAATCGACTAATTGGCTAGTAAATCAGCCTCAACTCTAGGCGCAAAACCCCACCCTATAACTATTTGAGGGTGGGTAGTTTTAAGCTTCCTCCTGATGGCGGGGTAGAGTGTGAAAAATATTTGTTAAAATACATATATCTTAACAAACGGCAATTTTCAATGCAATTGAGTTTCAAGCTACTACTGACGGTAGAAATAATTGTTGTCATTGCCTACTTTGCTATCTGTCTATTTCTGTTTGTCAGACAGCAGCGGTTAATTTTCTTTCCTTCCGCTGTGATTGAAAGAACACCAGAGATTTTTAACCTCCCCTATGAGGATGTCTGGTTACCTGTAAAAGTTAGGAATGGAAAGACAGAACTAATTCATGGTTGGTGGATTCCATCCCCAGAACCAAACCCTAATGTGTTGCTGTATCTCCATGGTAACGCCATCAATGTTGGCGCTAATGTTGGTCATGCTCGTAGGTTTAATCAACTGGGTTTTTCTGTGCTGCTGATTGATTATCGGGGTTATGGTCTGAGTGGAGGTGATTTCCCGGCGGAACAGCGAGTTTATGAAGATGCCTCTATTGCGTGGAATTACTTGGTAAATGAGAAGCAGATTTTACCTAGTAAAATATTTATTTATGGGCATTCTTTGGGAGGTGCGATCGCCATTGATTTGGGACTCAAACAGCCACAAGCAGGGGGGTTGATTGTGGAAAGTTCCTTTACCTCTATCAGGGATATGGTGGATTACAGGAATTTATTTTGGATGTTCCCGGTGAACTTAATTTTAACCCAGCGCTTTGAATCCATCAACAAAGTACCCCAGTTAAAAATACCAGTGTTATTTATACATGGCATGGCTGATACAAGTGTACCATCTTTCATGAGCCAGAAGCTTTATCACGCGGCTCCCGAACCGAAAAAACTGCTGTTAGTCCCCAGTGCGGAGCATGATAATACAGCGATTGTTGCTGGTGAGGAATATCTACAATGGGTGATGTCTTTTGTACAAGGGGCGAAAGGTGGGAGGATTTTGACTAATAGTGAGCATCAATCAGTCAATTAGGTGGTAATATCTTTGCGTTCTATATAATAGGAACCTAAAACCAAAGCATCCATGTGAGTTCTTAAGAAGCATTTAATGGCTTCTGTGGGTGTTCTGACAATTGGTTCATTTTCATTGAGGGATGTGTTTAAAACCATGGGAATTCCCGTGCGTTGACCAAAGGTGTTAATTAATTCCCAGTAGAGGGGGTTGGTTTGACGGTTGACAGTTTGTAAGCGCCCAGTACCATCAACATGAGTCACAGCGGGAATTTCTGCTCTTTTTTCCGGGCGAATTTTTAATACTTTTTCCATGAATAGAGATGAAGCATCAATTTCAAAGTATTCTTTCACCCGTTCTTCTAGGATACTGGGAGCGAAGGGACGGAACTTTTCGCGGAATTTGATTTTGAGGTTGATGATATCCCGCATATCAGCACGTCGGGGGTCTGCTAGGAGGGTTCTGTTACCTAAAGCTCTAGCGCCAAATTCCATCCTACCTTGAAACCAACCAACAACTTTACCTTGACAAAGAGCATCAACTACTTGATGGCGCAGTGCTTCTGGGTCTAGGTATTGGCTGGGGAGATTTTCAGATTTTAAAGCTTCTAGACATTCAGCATCGGCAAATTCTGACCCCCAGTAAGCATGATTTAATACGAATTGACGTGGTTGTTTGAGAATTTGATGCCAGATAAAGAATGCAGCACCTATAGATGTACCATTGTCAGCAGCACCCACAGGTATATAGACATTTTGAAAAGGAGTATTTTGGCTAATTTTGCCATTAGCTACTGAATTCATCGCTACCCCGCCAGCTAAACATAGATTATCTGTTTTAGTGCGATCGCTCAAACGGTTGAGGAGATGAAAGATAATTTCTTCTGTGACAGCTTGCAAAGAAGCGGCGATATTCTGATGTTTTTGAGTCAATTCTGATTGGGGATGACGGACAGGTCCGAATAATTTTTCTAATTCTGGGCTATGGAAAGGTTCTACACTAGGCGCTCCATTCTCCCATTTCATAGCAATACCTTGTTGGTGGTGAGTAAAGTAGTCTAGATTTAATTCAAAGTTGTCGCCGTGAGGATAAATTATCCGGCGGAATGCTTCAAGATACTCTGGTTCACCGTAGGGAGCTAATCCCATAACTTTATATTCATCTCCATAGGCCGGAAAGCCGAGATATAGAGTAATAGCATTGTAGAGATAGCCAATGGAATGGGGATAATAAACACGAGAGAAATATTCTAGGTGGTTACCTTCCCCAAGTGCGCAAAGGGTGCTGACAAAGTCCCCCATACCATCAACAGATAAAATCGCAGCTTTTTCAAACGGAGAAATCAGGAAAGCACTAGCAAGGTGTGTACTGTGGTGTTCTAATGTATGGATAGGGGCGCGAATGTCTTCTGACTGACAGTGACAAGCATCTGCTAATTGTTCTTGGAGACTAGCTGATTTACTTTGTTTGCTAAATCTGTCTAGGAGTGAAGATATTGCAGGGCGTTGTTTAAGAGTGAACAGCAGTTTACGATTGAGGTTAGCTTTGGGGTTAAAGGATACTGCTATATGGTCTAAGTCTACAGCACTAATGCCCCCAACTTCCAGACAATAACGGATAGATTCAGCAGGAAATCCAGCCCAATGTTTAATTCTGTTAAAACGTTCTTCTTCAACCGCCGCAATTAGTTGACCATTTTGCACTAAACAAGCTGAAGCATCACCATGATAGGCGTTAATTCCCAGGATATTCATATAAACTCCTCACACAAACATCTTAAATTTCTTCGGGATTAATCCCCATTTCTTGCAGTCTGGCGGTTAATTTAGCGGCTTTTTCTTCCGCTTGTTCAGCCCTTTGGCGTTCTTGTGCTACTAATTCAGTTCCCCAGGGGAGTAAATTACCGGATTCATCCCACCAGCGCAACCAAAAGGTTGCCATTTCTGCCTTTTTCCCTCTCCATACACCCAAAAACAGGTTTAAAGTTACCAGGTAAAATCTTCCCTGTTCATCAGGGGATTGTTGCTGGTATTTACCATCTGTTAAATGATAAACATCTAAGGTTCCGGTTTGAGGATGAAAGATCACATATACAGGGACTTTTAAAATTTGTTCATAAAAATACCATTTACCATAGGGATAATGGGGATTAATAGAATATTCTCCCCCCTCTGTAGCGGAGATAAATTCCATCACAATGGCGGGTGGTTCCCCTTCGGTGTGGGGGGTATAACTGCGGCGGACTTCTCCCTCTGGGAGGGGATGAACTACAGGTATATAAACCCAGTCGGGGGCTTTGACGATGGTTTTGTCGCCCACGGTGGCGCATAGCCCAAAATTGGAAGCAATGAGCATGGATTCTAAGATTAATCCAGCCAGTTCTAAGGATTCTCGCAAAGCCGCAGCCAGGAGGGGTTGAAGATTACTTTCCACAGGTTCATCTGGTAGGGGAAAATCCGCGGGTAGTTTTTCCCATCTCACAGGGGGTAACCTGTGTAAGGGATGGTGTTGTGTAACCGTCATGGTTTTAAGCAATGGCTGTTGATGTATTGTATCACAGATGGTTATCTACACATTAAGTATGGTTGGTGGTTATCCACACATTAGGTATAATCGATAGATAGTTATCCACACGGGAGCCAGGGAATAAATTCCCTGTCTAAAAGCTAAAGTCGGTTAAAAACCGACTGGTTTTGTGTTTGGTGATTATGGTGTTTTGGGTTGGAGTGGAGGTGGCGGTAAATCGGTTTATTTTGCTAATAATGCAATTGTGGTTCTGTTAAAAACCGACTGGTTTTGTGTTTGGTGATTATGGTGTTCTGGGGTGGGTTGCGGTAAATCGGGTGCTTGTTTTAATAGTGAAATTGTATTCTACAAGAGACAATTAAGGGAGAATGGAAGGGAGAAAATGAATATGGTTTTCAATTCCACTGATGGGATGAATAATACAAACCAGATGATCAGCATTAGCAATTCAATAACCATATACACCTCATTTTCTATAGCAAGAGTAATTAAGGTTTTACCTTCTTTAGTTGCCCTAATAATATGATAATATAAACGCCATAAACCCATAATTAAATTGACAAATCACACAAAAATCCTCAACCCTTTTCCTCTTCCTAGTCGGTTTTTAACCGACTTGAGCTTTGAGACG
Source organism: Anabaenopsis sp. FSS-46 (assembly GCF_029891665.1). Taxonomy (NCBI): domain Bacteria; kingdom Bacillati; phylum Cyanobacteriota; class Cyanophyceae; order Nostocales; family Nodulariaceae; genus Anabaenopsis; species Anabaenopsis sp. FSS-46. Next base: position 36,118 of record NZ_JANQDG010000044.1, read on the forward strand.
GGGAATTCATTCCCCGGTCCCCCGTGTGGATAACTATCAACTATGGCTTGGGTGTGTGGCAGAAGTGTTGAATCCTGCAATAAAACTTGACAATTTTTGCGTTTTACCCAGATAAAGTTCATTGTCTATTAAGAATAGAGTCATTAATTGCTCAAATTTTGTATCACCAATGCACAAGGACAGTCAACAGTCAACCTTTAATTGTTACGCAGAATTGATTATTTATCCCTTTGATTAAAACTAGCCTCTATTAAATTTATACTGAGCAGAATTTCTGCCAATACTCGCTGCAATGCGTAATATAAACCATATTTACCATCTAAAATACCTCCTTTGATAATCAGGCAATAAAAGAGTATAATTAATGGGGCGATGATTTTTAGCTTACGAAGGCGATCGCCTAAACTCAGTTCATGGTTGGGGGTTTCTAGGAGTTTTTTGGACTCAATCACCATGTAACGTTGTTGCGCCCATAACCAGCGATTTAATGGTTTGCGATCGTCGTGGTGAATGTATCCTATTAGTTGACTAGAGTTACCTCGATTTTTTAGTAGTTGTGTGTGACCATCATCAATATAAATTGTTTTGTCTTTGCGAAAGAGTACCTCACGGGGTGGGAGTATGGTACCTCTTAAAGCACAAGTGTTGAATGTTAAGAAAGAGGTGATAAAAATAGCCCAAAATATGGTAAATTTTGGGCGAAGGATTAAAACCAATTAATTGATGATGATTATAAATTCATTTCCCAAGATTGTCAAAGACATCCTCAGACCGTTGC